>CAMZKK010000130.1 GCA_947311175.1 uncultured Planctomycetota bacterium
CTCTGAAGCAAGCCTCAACCTATCCGATGGCTCAACTAATGCAGCAGCAAGTGTAGAGGAAATAACTTCGTCAATGACCGAAATAGGCTCAAGAAGTAAACAAAATGCAGAAAATTCACATTCGGCAAATTTATTGTCCACAACAGTAAAAGACTCTGCTGAAAAAGGTAGTGGACAGATGAATTCAATGATAGAGGCAATGGAAGATATAAATAAATCAAGTAATGAAATATCTAAGATAATAAAAGTAATTGATGACATCGCATTTCAAACCAACCTTCTTGCTCTGAATGCAGCGGTAGAAGCAGCACGAGCAGGTCGTCACGGCAAAGGCTTTGCCGTAGTGGCAGAAGAGGTTAGAAACCTTGCTGCCCGTAGTGCAAAGGCTGCCCACGAAACCTCTGAACTTATCAATTCTTCAATTGGAAAAGTAGAAAGTGGAACCCAAATAGCAACCCAAACCGCAGAATCGCTTAATGAAATAGTTGATGGTATTATCAAGACATCTGACCTCGTTGGTGAAATTTCGGCAGCAAGTAATGAACAAGCACAAGGGGTATCACAAGCAGTTCAAGGGCTACATCAGATTGATAGCGTAACCCAACAAAACACCGCAAGCACAGAAGAAATTGCATCAGAGGCAGCGGAGCTTTCAAACCAAGCACAAATCTTAGCAAATCTTATTTCAAAATTTAAGCTTAATCGCACCGCATTAAATACCACTCCTGCAATTTCAACTACCTCGACACAACCACAAATTCCCTCATCTCAAAATAATAATTGGGGAGGCTCAACAACTACCGAAACAAAGCAAATTATTGCACCGAAAGAGCAGATAAAATTAGATGATAACGAGTTTGGTAAATACTAAACAATCAATCCACATAGAGACAGGGCATGCCCTGTCTCTATATTCTATGTAATAACGGAGCGTCAAAGATGAACAGGATTAAAGCAATTTTAATGATAGTATTCATTGTTTCCTCATTAGTCATTATTGTTTCTTCTAAGAAAAAAGACAACAAAACACCAATCCTTTGCTATATGACAAGCGGTTTAACAAATGGGTTTAATATTCAGTCCACTAAATATATGGAGAAATTTGGGGAAAAATTAGGATACAAAGTAAAAATATTAAATGCAAATCGGTCCGCAGAAAAACAAATTCAGCAGATTGAAACCGCAATTTCAACCGGAGTATCTGCATTGGTAATCAAAGCGGTTGACAACAAATTGATCGTAGATGTTATAAAAAAAGCAAAGAAAAAAGGAATCAAGATTCTAATCTATGACAATATAATTGACGGTTGCCAAACCGATATGACATCAGTTTTAGATACGGAAAAAGTTGGCGAAATGGTTGCTGATGAATGTATTAGAGTATTGACCAATAAATATAGAAAAGCACAAGGAAATATTTTTCAAATAATGGGTGATTTAGGAGATATGTATTCAATCGGGATTGCCAAGGGTTTTAACAATAAAATAAAAAAATACAAAGATGTTAAGGTAATTACCAAAGACACCCCACACTGGGAGGGGCAAGACAAGATATTAGATCTGGAATTAAACAAAAACAAGAATATTGATATTGTTTTTATGCATTCTGACTCTCACATGACATTACTTACAAATGTTTTAAAAAAACACAAATACAAACAAGGTGATATAAAGTTAATTGGAACCGATGGTGACCCCGATGCATTGAAAGAGATTAGAAGTGGCTGGTGCCATGCAACGATTGGGGTTCCTGTCGTTTCTCAAGTTTGGGGAATTTTTAATTTTCTAAAATCAATAGAGAATGGAAAAACCATCAAGTCTGGAAATTATCTCATCCGCGATTTGAATTGTAAGTTGGTCTATAAAAATAAATCGCCGATTTCGTATCTGCCGGGAATTGTCATAACAAAAGATAATGTTGATGACAAAACACTCTGGGGAAATATGCATGAATTTTAAGAAATTAACATTTGTAAATAAAACGCTATCTGAAATTTTCAACAACAATATTTGGTTATTTGGTTTTTTCTTATTTTTACTTTTTTCAGTAACTATTGACGGGTTTTCGACAAGAGAGAATTATATAAATATTCTTTATCACTCGGTATTTATTGGTATCCTTGCAATTGCCGAAACCTATGTTTTGTTGGCAAAAAGAATAGATTTATCCATTGAATCAACCGCAGCATTTTCGGGAATAATTACGGTTTGGTTATGCTCTAACTCTCTTTATTCATCCGGACTGAAACTACCAATATGGTTTAGCTTGATTTTTGTCATTGGTTTCGGGCTATTGATTGGATTGATTACCGGTTTTTTGGTTGTTAGATTAAAAGTCAATTCATTTTTAGTCACCCTTGCAAGCTACCTTTTTATTAGGGCATTAGCCAATGAAATCACTCAGGGGCACACACTAACCGGACTCCCCTCAACATTTTTATTCGTCAGTGAACCAACAATCTTCAACATTCCTTTAATGGTATTCATTATGCTTGGATTGTTTGCCTTTTTTGAATACATTTTACGATTTACCGTTTTTGGAAAACATTTGTATGTATTGGGTGAAAACAAAAATATGGCTGCCAAAATGGGAATCAATGAAGCAAAAATATCATACTCGGTTTTTATTATTGCAGGAATTTTAGCATCCATTGCCGGCTGGCTCATTGTTGCGAAGGAAGATGGAGCATCTGTTTTCATTGCTCAAAACTATATCTTTGAAGTATTTGTTGCGGTGCTTATTGGTAGAATTAGTGTAAACGGAGGCAAAGGAAATCTGATTGATGTGTTGGCAGGTTGTTTAATCTTAAGTATGATAAAAATAGTATTCGTCATCTATGCCTTTTCTCCATATTTTACAGATATATTTATTGGAATTTTGATTATCATTATTGCCTCAATAAATGCCATTTCTGAAAGAAAGAATGCCTCTGTTTTTTACAAAAAGGAGCAATCTTAATGCTGAAAACACTTTTAAAAGCCATTAACATTGGGAAATTTTTTGGCAAAGTCAAGGCATTACAAGACATTAACCTTGAAATCAAAAGCGGTGAAGTTGTTGGGATTGTCGGTAGTGGCAGTGCAGGGAAAAGTCTTTTGGCAGAAATACTAGCAGGAAATGTGCAAGCAAATACTGGACAGCTATTACTCGAAAATGAAGTTATTACCAAACTTAATCCTGCCCAAATAAAAAGAGTAGGCATCGAAGTTTTTTATCAAAACGATGTGTTTGCAAATAATATAAATATTCTTTCTAATATATTTATCGGTAGAGAAATCTACAAAAGTTTTGCCGGGGTGAAAATCTTAGACATAAAAGAAATGAAAGAGATAGCCACTCAAAAGTTTTCTGAACTTTCATTAAATGTTTCACCAACCGGAACAATCCAGAACTTATCATCAAGTGAATTGCAATTATTGAATTTCAGTAGATTTCTATTAAATCCGTGCAAATTGGCAATCTTTGATGAGCCGACCTCATCGCTAAATCCAGAGCAAGCAAGCACGGTAACAAGCATAATAAGAGAATCTGTTAAAAGTGGTTTTTGTAAATCAGTATTATTCATAGGCCATGACGTAAAAGAAGTAATGTCTTTGTGCGATAGAATCATCATTTTAAAACAAGGCAAGATTATTGCAAAAAAAAACACTACAGACACAACATTTGCGGAAGTTATGGATCTAATCTCCGGTGATGTTGAAGAAAAAGAAGCAAATTTAAGAGTTATTCTAAACGCAATTGGAGATGCAGTAATTGCAAGCAATATACAAAATAACATAATCAGAATGAATCCGATAGCAGAAAAATTAACCGGAATGTCATTTGACGAAGTCAAAGGGAAACATATTTCTGAAGCAGTAAACTTAGTAGATTCAAGCACAATGGAATCAATTGATTGCCCAGCTTGCGAAACTCTTGCTACCGGCAAAACCATTACCCTCAATAAACGAAATACATTATTGATTAGCAATAATGAAGATACAAACGAATATTTAATATCTGCTAGTAGTTCACCAATCTTCAATGAAAATGGCAAACTAAATGGCGTTGTATCAATTTTTAGAGATATTACCAAAGAGAGCCACTTGCAAGCGAAATTGTATCAAAGCCAAAAGCTGGAATCAATTGGACAACTCGCTGGTGGCGTTGCTCATGACTTCAATAATATGCTCAGTGGAATTATGGGATGTGCCGAATTATTAAAATCATCAAAAAATAAAGATGAAGAAAAACAAACAAAATACATTGACCTTATTTTAAAGACGGCTGAAAGAGCTGCGGAACTTACGGCAAAACTATCAGCGTTTGGACGAAAAGGTAAAATACAATCAGTTGCCATAGATTTTCACGACATTATTCCCGATGCTGCGGATATTCTAAAACAAACAATTGATAAAAAAATTGAAATTATTGTCGAGACACAAGCAGAAAATAGTATTGTCATCGGTGACCGAAGCGGTTTACAAAACTCAATTATGAATTTAGGAATAAATGCCTGGCATGCAATGCCTAATAGCGGTTCACTTATGATTGTTACAAGAAATATTTACCTCAACGAACAATATTGTTCAGAAAGTTCTTTTGAATTAACTCCCGGAGATTTTTTAGAAATATCGATTTCTGATACAGGCTGTGGCATACCACAAAATGAAATAAAAAATATTTTTGAACCTTTCTTTACCACCAAAGAACAAGGAAAGGGAACAGGATTAGGATTATCTGCCGTTTATGGAATGGTTCAAGATCATGATGGCGCAATCTCTGTTTATAGCGAAGAAGGAGCAGGCACAACATTTAATATTTACCTTCCATGTGCAAAGAGTAAATCAATAAAGCACAATAATAACAAGTCCATAAATGAAGATATAAATAAACATACCGCAACAATCTTATTAGTTGATGACGAATCACTTCTTCGGACTTTGGGTAAGGCATTATTAGAAGAATCTGGACACAAGATTATTCTCGCAGAAAATGGAAAAGAGGCAGTTGATTGTTTTAAGGAAAATAAAGACGATATCGACATAATTATTCTGGATATGATTATGCCGATAATGAATGGCGAAGAGGCATTCACTGAAATAAAAAATATCAACCCCAACCAAAAAATAATTATTGCCTCAGGATTTACCAAAAACAGTAAATTAGACGAATTAGCAAAACGAGGCATAGCCGGCTTTATCCACAAGCCATTCAGAAAAAAAGAATTAAACGATTTAATCGAATCAACATTATCCTAAATTCTAAAGTTATAATTTTGAAGAATGCGCCTTTTACCTAAATTCCGCACTAACTACGGGATTTAGGTTCAACAATGTCATCATCAAACGAAGCCTTTATTGTATTTCCGGGCTCGACAAGCAAAAAGTCATTTGTCCAATTACCATTGAGGAGATTTTTTAGGAGGGAAAGTTTTCCATCTATTTTTTCAAATTCAAATTCTTTTTCTTTGGCAAATTCTTTTGCCTTATCAACAAATAATGAATTATCTTTTTCGTATTCACTCTTAATATATGCAACTTTTTTATAATTTTTTGTTGAATCGCCAATCGTCTCCATAATATATTCAGCATTTTCCTCGCCGTATTTTTCTATCAATCTAGCCATATTCATATCAAGCCCTAATCGCTGATTTACGGTTTCGCATCCATCAAAATCATTTACTCCATTTTTTTCAATCCATCCTGTGCTGAGATAATATGTCCCTGCATTATTATTAAAAAAATCCTGATAGCGTTTCCTTGAGCCTAAAAGCAAAGTTATGCAATCGTGTGCCTTCGTCACAACCATCTTAGTATTACAAACCAAGTTTTCAATGCCATTATTACAAAGTGCATAACCAAGCAGGACGGCATCATATTTCTTAGGGGGAACAGCATCTAATGCTTCTTGAATATTCTTAGACATTTCTTCTGAACCTACATCATGTAACCGCTGGCTTAACCAAACAACCTCAATAGAGTGAGGTGAAAGGGCTATCAAGTATGACAATTCTCGATACAGAACCTTACAAGCAATTAAAAGAAATTTTTTAGAATCATCTACCATTCTACATACCTCAAACCTAAATTCCGCAGTTAAAACGGAATTTAATTAAAACGAAGGTGCTTTAGCTCCAGTTTTGATAATTAAATATCGTTCGTAGAGCTTCCTTCATTGTCATTATTAATTCTAAATTCCATCTGCGGGATTTAGGTTAATTATATCTAAGACAACTTGCTCAATCTTATTTTTTGAAAAATCAAATTTTTCCTGTCTGTCGGTTTCTACAACAAAAATATTTTTTGGCTCTGCAAAGCCAAAGGTGTTGGCAAAAACTTTTATGATGAACTTGCTTGACAAAAACAGGTTGTCATTCATTTTGCTACCAGCTGTCGCAATAAAGATACTTGGGCGTTTTTTCAATATTGGTTTAGGCTTATAATCATTAAATCTCTTTGCCCAAATCGGCTGACATCTATCAATAAAAACCTTAAGTTGTCCGGTTATGCTATAAAAATAAACTGGACTTGAAACAATCAGTGCATCAGCTCTGTTTATTTTATCGATAATACCTTGCACTTCATCTTTTAAAAAACATTCGTTATTTTGATGACAATAATTACAAGCTGTGCATGGTTTTATATTTAACTTCGGAATGTCAAAATGAATTGTTTCCCACCCGTTTTTTTGAAAAATCTCCAAGCCATTCTTGAGAATATCGGTGCTAAAGCTATCCTTACGCGGTGAGCCTGAAATCCCAACAACCTTCATTTCAATTTTTCTTGACTGGTATCAAGGTATGAGCCAATCCAAATTGCACTACAAATAGTAACGATAATTGCAGTAGCAATATACAAATAAATCTTCCAGTTTTGACTCCAGTAGGTTATTTGGTCAATCCGCCTTCCAATAAGACAAATTATTTTTTTTACCCTTTTAACCGATTTTACAAATGGTGTATCTTCAACGATAGATGCCTGAATTTCCTCTTCCGTCATTGGAGTTGTCAGACTAAAAGCTAAATCGTCATCATCATCGTCATCATCATCGTCATTTATTTCTTCTTCAATACTTAATGGCACCGGATCTAAGGCAGCCCCCCAACTATCGGTGCTATTTGCAGCATCTCCACTACTATCATTAACAGACATAATATCATTATCAGAATCTTTATTATCACTATCAACAGATGACTGATCGACATTTAAATCCTTTTCTTGTTCTATAATACTTTCCGGAGGAATTGACATTTCAATATCTTCATCTTGAATAATTTTTTCACCAAGGTCAAGTGCTGGTAAATCTACGGAGTCCGTAGTATTTACGGAGTCTTCAGTCTTACTTTTTTCATCATCATTATCTGAAATTTGTTGATTAGCTATTTCATCCCACTCATCTTCTTCATCTTCTTCATCTTCTTCATCTTCTTCATCAAGACTATTAACACTTACACTATCATCACCTTCATCCTCCATATCTTTTTCGATATCTACAATTTCTGGTTCAGCCATAACATCGTCTGGTAATAAATTACCTATCCCCTGCTCGGCAGAAATATCATTAGTTTTATCTTCTGACACAACATTATTTGCTTTACTATCACTACCAAGAATAGAGTTATTTTCTCCATCTTGATGTTGAATATTTTCGTTAAGCGACATATCTTCAGAATCAAAATCCGGTGCATTTAAAATGTCTTCAATCTGTATATCTGCCTCTAAGTTTGCTTCATTCAATATATCTGAGATATTTTCTTCAGCACTTAAGGTATTTTCAGTTTCATCAACCTCTGCATGAGCAACATCATCAATTGACTCTGGCTTCTTAGCAGAAATAAAATCACCGTCATCAATACCATTCGATACATCATCTTCATTCATATCTCGAGAATTTTCAATATCATACGGAACAAGCATTTCTTCATCGTTATCAAATGTCAGCGGTGAAAGCAAGGAATCTTCATTCTCTTCCGCAAACAAATTGCCACCTGTTAAAGATTTACTTTCGATACGACTATCTACCGCATCTTCACCTGTAAAATTTATATTCGACAAATAAGAATCTTGTTTGGTTGACAGATTGTTGCTAATCAATTCATCTTTCTCTTTTGATTTAGAGACTGGCTCTCCAAGTGAAACACGACTCAAGTCATCTTCTTTTAACAAATCACCTGTATTCAATTTCACATCTGAAAAAAAATCTTCTTTTCCCTGATTTCTTGAAAAATCTCCGAAATCGTTATAATTTTCAAAATCGTCTTCAAGGTTATCCATTCGATTGGTCAGTTTCATTATATCTGAAAGATCGGTATCATCATTACTAAGCTCATTGCCAATCTCTGAAGAAGAAAGCCAACCATTATCTTGCGATGAGTTTCTAGGAAAACCGTCATCTACTTCAAACTCATCACCATCGATTTCATCATTGCTGGAGTATGCCTGTTGCATTATATCATAACCAGAATCTATATCTCCATCGCTATCTCCGATTATCAAATCATCTTTATCAGTTAGTTTATTTCCAACTTCTATCTCAGGTAAAGTAGCTTCTTCAATTTCTGGCAATGAGAATAATGGCTCTTGCTCTATTGTCGTTTTTGCACTACTCTCTTCTTTATACTGCTTAATGCCCAATTGCTCTAACTCTTTGGTATCAATAATTTGAGTTGGTGCTAAATTAACAGATTTTGAATGTTGAGCGCTTGTTACTTTTTTATTTTGCAATATATCGTTATTCGATATTTGATTTTCACTTTTTGCAATACTGCGTAGTTTAGCAGACTTGCCCGACACCTTAATATTTTGTTTTTTCAAAGAGTTTGCTACGTATTCTTCACTCTCGTCATCTTCTTCAAAATCAAAACCAACATCGTGTGCATATTCGGGAATGTATTTATCTTTTCGTATTTCATTTTCGTGCAATACGATGGTAGCGGTAACACTTGTAGATTCGTCATCAGCAATATTATTAAATAAATTGTCGTCTTTAGCCATTTGATTAATTTCTGGTTAATAGTTTACGCTTCAATATCTTTAACAACCTTGCTAACAATTCTATCGTCAATAATTGGAGATTTTTGTCCATAACCGACCATTAATGACATATCGGCAATATTGTTCAAAACCCTCGGAATCCCTTCAGATGCGACAACAAGGACATCTTCAGCCCTTGAGGTAAATAATTCATGCTGAGCGCCTGCAACCTCTAAGCGATGACGGATATAATTTTTTGTTTCTTCTTTGGTAAGATGATTGAGGTGATATTTAACTGCAAGTCGCTGACCAAGCTGTGGTAACTCCTCAATAGTATCTTTAAGCTCTGGCTGACCGATAAGAATCAAGGTAATAAGAAAGTTTTTTTCTTGTTGAAAATTAAGAAGCAATCTAATCTCTTCAAGAGTTAATGGGTCGGTAACCATTTGTGCCTCATCAACCATAATAATTGTTGAGCGTCCCTTTGCTTTATTTGCCAACAGACAATCATTAAGCAAATGAATTAAATCTGTTTTATTTAAATGTTTCGGAGCTTCATAGCCAAACTGATAAAGTATCTCATAAAGGAGTTCAAGAGGTTTTAGGTTAGGATGAGGCAAGACTGCAATATCAAATCTTTCAGGATCAAGTTGCTCTAAAAGTGCTCGTGTCATCAATGTCTTACCACAACCATATTCACCAGTAAAGAGCATTGCTCCCTTGTCTTCAGTAATGGTATAAAGCATTCTCGTTAATGCTTCTTCATGCTGTTTAGAGAAATACAGGTATTTGGAATCAGGGGTATTCATAAATGGTTTTTCTAAGAGTCCCCAATATTCTTCATACATTATTTATCTCCTGTTCTGAATCCGTAGATTCTAACTCCTCTCTTCTTCCCACCTCTCTAAGTAAACCACGAAGAACTTCACTTTTTGCAATTGACTCAAGTTTTATCGAATCCCTGCCATGAAAGTAAATCTCCCGAATACGTTTAAGATTACTTTCTCTATCAGGGGCAGGATACTTGACACCAGACAAAGCACGAACCTCAACCTCTGAGCCCTTCCCCACCTCCGCAAGAATCATATCTACATCATCAGGAATTTCTCGATGTCCTTTTCTAACAAGTCTAATTTGTTGATTTGGTACAATTGGAGTTGTTTTTTTGATTGTGTTTTTATTGTTTTTTAATATTGAAACAATTAAAGGAATACAAACAAAGAATATTAAACCAACAAGCATTATAAATAATTTAGGTGATGAAAAGATATGTCCTGCTAACCATCTAAAATTATTTTTTTCCAAGACAATTGCTTGAGCAACAACCACAAGTTTCAGTTTATCATTAATTTGTTTTTTTGTTAGATATAACATTCTGTTGTCATCATAAATACCACTATCAATTTCTTGCCATGTATTCATAGCAGTATTCTCTGCCCTTCTGATTGCAAATGCATCTTCCGGCAAGGTTAAGATAGTCTCCCCTGCTGAATTTTTAACATTCACCGTATATTTATCAGAGACCAAACGCTTAAACTGTGGATTATTACTTAAATGAGTTTTTACGACTTTCGGTTTAATAATATTTTCAGCAGAATTGACAGGCAGATATACGTGAATAGTCCATTGAAATTTTTTGCCATTCCACGCAAATACTATTTTTTTGGTTACAGGATTAGAATACGTCATTCCCTTTATCGGAATCTTACTTTGCCAAAGCAATGAATTAGCATTATCAGTTATTGATATGATTGATTTCCCATCAGGTAAAATTTGTTTCAATTCGTTTTCTTTCTCAATAATAATCGATGCCGGTTGCGTATTGTCATCACTATTTCTCCGTGAGCCAAACAATGAGGCAACAACCATTTCAAAACCGGAAATATTTTTATCTCGGAAATTATTTTTTTCTCGACAATATTCTTTATTGCCGAATCAAGAATAAGAGCAACCTTTTCAGAAATAATATTTGCCTGTGTTTGCAAATCTTTCAGATATTTTTGTCGCTTCTCCAACTGATTATTATATACCGAAGCAATATCCTCATCCACAATTTCAATTATTCTTGTTAAATCACCAACTATTTTTTCTCTGTTTATTTTCCGTGATTCTTCCCCACCAATATTCGCAAATTGATACACTAAACCAACAACCAACAAAAGAATTATTGGAATTACATAATGAATAAGTTGCCTTGACGTTGGCATTAACATTATAACATTACCCCTTTTATCAATAACAAAGAAATTCATCTAAAAAAGTTTATCCGAATGAAGTTGACGAATCAAGAGCAATACCCATGATTTGGGAAAATATGTTGCAATTTTAAACTTTATTTAATCCAAATAAATTAATCTTTTCGTTTTTGACTGTTTGTCGAAATTGGGGTTTTATATTTATTAGAAACAAGATAGGTTGAGACAATGAATGTAAGAATAACAGTTAACTGAATTACATAAGGAATATTTGCAGATGTTTTTCCGGTGGCAATAGCAATGTAAGAAACAATTAAAGCAAATTCACTTGATTGTCCCAGACGATAACCAAGTTCTTTTGATATTTCAATATTCTCTCCTGATAAGACAAATGCCATTTTGAAGATTATAGGTTTTATTGCAAGCGATATCACAGCAAGTAAAACACTAAGAACAAAGACATGCTTCAATATTAGCCAATCAAATTGTGAGCCAATAGCAAAGAAAAATAAAATTAGAAAAAATTCCCGCAAAGATTTAAGCTTTTCGGAAATAATTAATGCAACAGAAGATGTAGCAAGGGTAACGCCAGCAATAAATGCCCCTATTTCATATGATAACCCCAGTGCATTCGCAGTGCCAGCAACAAACAGACACCACCCCAAAGCAACTATAAAAATATACTCTTGAATTATATCAAATTTCCCAAACAATTTAAGGATTATATGTTTAACGAAAGCATAGGAAATCACAGATAGAAGTACACCCTTGATTACCAGCAAGGGAAAAAGAAGATGAATGTTAATCGCTGCTTCACTTTTAAGGAACAGGATTATAAGAATAGCAAAAATATCTTGAAGCAAAAGAACACTAATCATCATTTCACCAATATGTTCATTATGAAGATCTGTAGTAGGAATAAGCTTAAGCCCCACCACCGTACTAGAAAACATTAGGGCGAGCCCAACAATAACACTATCTATCAAACCGTAGCCAAAGAGATAAGTAATAATACCTGCAGTCGAGGCAAAAACAATTGAAGTTATCGAAGTTATAATTGCTGTTTTCTTTAATAGAGTAAACAGTTTTTCTGGATGAAGATTTAGACCAATTAAAAAAAGCAACAAAATTATTCCGATATGAGATATTTTCTCAATATGATCAGATTTATTAATCAATGAAAAGCCACTTGGACCAACTAATATTCCTAGCAGGATGTATGAAAGGATGATTGGCTGGCGCAAAAAAAGAAAAACCGTTGCCAGGACAGCAGCCCCAGCGTAAATTAACGCTAATTCAGAAATAATATCATCAAAAGCCACAACAACCCCTTTAACGTTGATTTATAATATATTAATAACAATATGCAAAACAGGCATATTTATCATAGTATATAAATATTATATTACACTTAAAGCAAAAAAACAGCTCTATCCTTGACTTTGTTAACCCCACATTATAAAATTATCCGTTTCATATTATTTGTATAAATTCCATTTAATTGGTGATTGCAAGTGATATTGGCGATAAACTTTATTTAAAGGAGGCAAGTATGCCATTATCCAAAATTTTAGACGGTTTGACTTTTGACGATGTTTTACTTGTTCCACAAAAGAGTGAGATTGTTCCCCATGAAGCAGATACCTCAACTCAGCTATCTCGTAATATTAAATTAAATATTCCAATCATCTCTGCGGCAATGGATACGGTTACCGAATCAAGATTGGCTATTGCCATTGCACAAGAAGGCGGGATTGGGATTATCCACAAAAACCTATCAATAGAAGCACAGGCTCTTGAGGTTGATAAAGTAAAAAGAAGTGAAAACGGAATTATTGTTGACCCGATTACTCTTGGGCCAAAAGATACCATTGGTAGGGCAAAAAAAGAAATGAGAGAACATCATATCTC
>CAMZKK010000131.1 GCA_947311175.1 uncultured Planctomycetota bacterium
AACTGACAGCAAAAGGATTTTTACCAACTAAGATTGTTTCAGATATTTACAATCAAAAATTCATTAAAGATGAAATGATTGAATTTGGAATATCAAAACTTTATAAAGAAACTGATGCAAAGTCGATAAATTTAACAAGAATATTACTCGAACTATCCGGACTAATCAAAAAAAGGAATAACAAATTAAGTTTAACCAAAAAGGGCAAGGTAGCGTTTAATGACAATTATAAATTTTTGAAAAGCATTATAATAACATTTGGCACTAAATTTAATTGGGCATATTATGATGGATACGGACAAAATCAAATAGGACAACTGGGATTTGGTTTTTCATTGATATTGTTAAGCAAATATGGTTCTGAAAAGCATTTTGATTCATTTTATGAAAAAAAATATTTAAAAACCTTTCCCGTGTTGCTAGAACAGATTGAACCTACAAACTTTGAGACAAGAGAAGAACAAATTTACAAATGTTATTCTTTACGAACTTTTGATAGATTTCTTGATTATTTCGGATTAATTAAAATTGATTCTGAAAACAAATTGAATTCTGAAAAAGTTATTAAAAAGACTGAATTATTTGATAAGTTGATAAAAGTCCAACCACACGAAAAAAATATACTGTATATTAAATAAAATATGGGACAGGCAAAATTTCTTTGTCTGTCCCACATCTCACATTTTTTATTTCAAATAATTTAATTTTTAAATTAAATCATTCCTGCTTCTTTAATCTTCTTGATAATTCCATCACCGGTGAAGCCGTATATATCTGCTAATTTTGCAGCTGGCCCTGATTGACCGAAATCATCCATTCCGATAAATAATCCTTTATCGCCAATGTATTTACGCCATGCAGGATCGTTGGTTGCTTCGATTGCAACCTTCTTTTTGCATCCTCTTGAAAGAACTTTTCTTTGATAAGCGCCTTTTTGTTGGTCGAAGATTTCCATACACATCATACTTACAACTCTTGGTTGATGACCTTCAGCAACAAGTTTGTCATAGGCATCAAGAGCTGCGTGAACTTCACTACCTGAGGAAATCAAGACAATATCAGGTTTTCCTGAAGGAGCCTCTTTAAGGATATAACCACCCTTTTGTGCCATCTTAACCGGAGCACATTCTGTTCTATCTAAGGTTGGTAAATTTTGTCTGGTAAGCGCCAGCACTGTTGGAGTCTCTTTACTTTCAACCGCAATGCAAAGGGCTTCTGCAACTTCATTTGCATCGCAAGGACGCATTACATTTAGATTAGGAATTATTCTCATGCTTGGAATATGCTCTACCGGTTGATGAGTGGGTCCATCTTCACCAACAAAAATACTGTCGTGAGTTAAATAAAATATAGAGCGCAATTTCATCAATGCCGCAAGCCTAAGGGTTGGGCGCATATAATCAACAAACACCATAAATGTTGCACAAAATGGAATGAAGCCACCATGAAGGGCAAGACCATTACTAATTCCACCCATTGCATGTTCGCGAACTCCATAATGAATATTTCTCCCATTGTATTTTCCAGGCATGATATATTCAAAATCATTCAACAATGTTTTTGTGCTTGGAGCTAAGTCGGCTGAACCGCCAACAAGCTCAGGAATTTTTGCCGCCAGCATATTAAGAACTTGACCACCACTTGAACGACTAGCAACAGAGGTGCCAACTGCGAATTCTTCAACAGCTTTTCTAAATCCTTTTGGAAGCTCTCCGGCAATAGCTCTATCGAATTTTTTAGCAACAGTGCTTTTTGTTTTGCGGAAATCTTCTAAAACTTTATTCCATTCATCTTTTGTTTTTTTCCATTCTTCATTTCGTTTAGCCCAAAAATCTCTAACCGCATCAGGAACAAAAAAGTCTTTATCTTTAGGGAAACCAAGATTTTCTTTGGTAACAGCCAATTCATCAACACCAAGTGGTTCGCCATGAGCAGAGGCAGAGCCTTCTTTATTTGGTGAACCTCTTCCAATTTTAGTATGGCAAACAATTATACTTGGTTTTTCTTTTTCAGCTTTTGCTATTTCAATAGCT
The DNA here is from genome assembly GCA_947311175.1 of uncultured Planctomycetota bacterium. GTDB lineage: Bacteria > Planctomycetota > SZUA-567 > SZUA-567 > JAFGNG01 > CAMZKK01. Next base: position 2,034 of record CAMZKK010000131.1, read on the forward strand.
TCGGCGATTGCATCTTGATTGTGACCATCAATATCTTGAACATGCCAGTTGTATGCCTCAAATCGTTTATTTACATCTTCGGTAAATGCTAAATCGGTATTACCTTCAATACTAATTTCATTATCATCATAAAAACAAATAAGTTTATTCAGTTTTAGATGTCCGGCAATACTCGCTGCCTCTGAAGTGATTCCTTCCATATTACACCCATCACCGGTTATGGTATAGGTATAATGATCTATTAAATTATGAGAAGAAGTATTGAAGCGACTTGCCAACATTCTTTCAGCAAGAGCAAAACCAACAGCATTTGAAAAACCAGCACCAAGTGGCCCGGTAGTCGTGTCAACTCCCTCAGTATGTCCATATTCAGGATGCCCTGGGGTAAGACTTCCAAGTTGTCTGAACTGTTTTAATTCTTCAAGTGGTAAATTAAATCCCGCAAGATGCAACATAGAATAAATCAACATTGAACCATGTCCGGCAGAAAGAACAAATCTATCTCGATTAATCCAATTTGGATCCTTTGGGTCAACATTCAAAAATTTTGACCAAAGAACATGAGTAACATCAGCTATACCCATTGGCAACCCAGGGTGACCACTATTCGCAGCCTGAATGCCTTCAGCAGCTAACAAACGAATAGTGTTTGTTGCAACTTCATCAATTTTTTCAGCAGGAATATTTTTAAAATCCATCATATTTTTCTCCAAATTCCAATATATATCTTAAACTAATATTTTATTCAAAGGCTAAAAGTTTACCTATTCTTTCCTTTTCTGCAACATTTAACATCGTGAACACAAATAAAAACAGTAAAATCTCCAGCAAAGCAATATACAAAAAATTATCATTCTAAATTGCAACTGTAAAATTTAGGTTTAACCTTACACATATTGTCCGGCAGTCCAACCGGATGACCATGCCCATTGTAGATTGTAGCCACCTAGCCATCCCGTTATATCTAAAACTTCGCCGGTGAAGAATAGGTTTTTTTGTTTTTTTGCCTCCATTGTTTTTGATGAGATTTCATCGCAATCAACCCCTCCGATTGTTACCTCTGCGGTTCGATATCCTTCGGTGTTGTTGGGAGTAAAATTCCAATGATTAAAAATTTTGGCTACTTGTTGAAGTTGCTTATGAGAAATTTGTTGTAATGGTTTTTCAATTTCAAATTCAGAAAGAAAAACTGCAATCAATCGCTTTGGTAAATATTTTGACAAAATAGTTTTTAGTATTTTGTTGTTTTGTTTTTTTTGTTCTTGCTTTAATTCTGTGAATAAATCGATGTTTGGCAATAAATTAATAATAATACTTTCGCCTAACGACCAATATAAAGACAACTGTAAAATCACCGGACCGCTCAGCCCTCGATGAGTAAAAAGCAATGATTCAGTAAAACTTTTTTTTGCATTTTCTACCATTGCCAAAATCGCAATCCCGGAAAGAGTTAAAAACTTTTCTTTATCTTTTGGGCAATATGTAAATGGGACTAACCCCGGTCGAGGGGGAATAATGTTTAAGCCAAATTGTTCAGCAACTTTATAGCCAAAGGATGTTGCTCCTGTTTCTGGTAGAGAAAGCCCACCAGTAGCAATAACCAATGATTTACCAAAAATCACCTGCCCATTAATTTCTACTTTGAAAAGTTTTTTATCTTTTGCGGTTAAAAGATTGGTTTCATTTAATTTGAATTCAACCTCATATTTTTCACATTCTGTCAATAACATTTGATAAATGTCACTAGCTTTATTTTTACAAAAAAGTTGTCCGTGTTCTCGTTCTTCAAATTCAATATTATAAATTCGTAAAAGTTCTAAAAAATCCCATTGGGTAAATTGACTAAGAGCTGATTTGCAAAAATGTGGGTTTTCGGAAATATAATTTTCTGCATCAATATTGTAATTTGTAAAATTACATTTACCACCGCCAGAGAGAAGAAGTTTTTTAGCAGGATTTGATTTATGGTCAACAACAATAATCGACAATCCTCGTTTACCAGCCTCAATTGCACACATTAATCCAGAAGCACCTGCTCCAATAATTATAACATCTAAGGCTGAAGACATTATTAATCCTTTGTTAATCTTTTTAATTGAACTGCAATTATCGCAACATCTGCCGGTGACACTCCGCTTATTCTTCCGGCATCTTCAAGATCATGAGGTTGATAAGTTATTAATTTTTCTTTTGCTTCACAGCGCAACCCTGTTATTTTTTCATAATCAAAATTCTCAGGAATCTTTTGAGACTTTGTTCGTCTATATTTTTCTATATCGCCAAGTTGTCGTTTTATATATCCCGCATACTTGGTTTCAACCTCAACTTGCTCTCTTGCCCGCGATGAAATCTTCATCATCTTATTTGATGAATCAATGGCTGCAACTTTTTCATAATTCATTTCCGGTTTTCTAAGAATTTTTTCTAAAGTAGCACCTTCTACAAATTTATTTTGGATATACGAAAACATTTCTTTGACCTCTTGTTTTATCGAGGCAACAATCTTATTTCGTTCAGAATCAACAAGTCCAATCTCGGCAGCAAGAGGAGTTAATCTAAGATCTGCATTATCACTTCTCAACAACAATCGATATTCTGCTCTGCTGGTAAATAAACGATATGGCTCATCGGTTCCTTTGGTTATTAAATCATCAATCAATACTCCGATATATGCTTGCGAGCGATCTAAAATAAATGGTTGTTTGTTTTGAGTTAATAAAGCAGCATTTGCCCCGGCAATTAACCCTTGAGCAGCAGCTTCTTCATAACCTGAAGTGCCATTAATTTGCCCGGCATTAGACAACCCTTTTATACGTTTGGTTTCCAAGGTTGGTTTTAATTCTCGCGGTGGAATATAATCATATTCTACTGCATAACCATAACGCATAATTTCCGCATTTCGAAGGGCAGGAATACTTCTAATCATCTTTTCTTGAATTTCACAATTTAGACTGGTTGACAATCCATTAATATAAATCTCATTGGTATTATTGCCTTCCGGTTCAAGATGCAAAAGATGTTTGGCTCTGTCTGGAAAGCGATGAACCTTTAATTCAAAACTTGGGCAATATCTTGGACCAACCCCTTGAATCTGTCCTGAAAACAAGGGAGAATCGGCAAGGGCATCATTAACAATTTTTATCGTCTCTTCGTTGCTATGAACGGTATGACAACTAATTTGTTGAGTTTTTATTTCTTCTGTTAAAAACGAAAATGGCTTTGGAATTGAATCTCCCGCTTGTTCTTCGGTTTTACTATAATCAATGCTGTTAGAATTTATCCTTGCTGGAGTTCCGGTTTTTAATCTTCCAATGGGAAACCCTAATCTAACAAGGCATTTGGATAATTCCTTTGCCGATTTTTCATTACACCTGCCACCTTCAGAAATAGATTTTCCGGTGTGAATTTTACCTTGCAAAAAAGTTCCGGTGGTTAAAACAACTGTTGGTGCCTTTAATTTCAAACCAAGAGCCGTGCTTACTCCTGTTACTTGTTTGTCAGCAACCTCAATATCAATGACTTCATCCATCAAAATGTGGATGTTGTCAACATTTTCAAGGTGATTTTTCATCCAAAATTGATAATCCTTTTTGTCAGCCTGAGCTCGTGGGCTTTGCACTGCCGGACCTTTGCTTTCATTAAGAATTCTAAATTGAATACCTGTTGCATCAATACATAAGCCCATTGCACCACCTAAGGCATCAATCTCTCGGACTAATTGCCCCTTTGCCAAGCCACCAATTGCCGGATTGCAGCTCATTTGAGCAATTGTATCAAGGTGAAGGGTAATGAGCGCAACTTTACAGCCCAATCGAGCTGCCGCTAATGCCGCTTCACAACCGGCATGACCTGCTCCGGTAACAATTACATCATAGTTATATTTTTTATCATTAGTTTTCATAAGAAAAGAATCATAACAAAATAAATAAATCTGTCTAAAAAAATACAAAAAAATCCCTGTAAAATTAATTTATATTGTATTATATTAATAGTTAGTCATTTAACTATTTTTGAAAGGAAATGTTATGAAGACAAAAGTTATTGTTGCAATTGTTTTAACGGTTTTTGTTTTAACTGTAGGTGGTTGTGAAAATTCAGAAAAAGGTGCTGGCATCGGCGCAGGAGCAGGAGCGATAATTGGCGGAATTATTGGTCATCAATCCGGACATGGCGGCGAAGGAGCTTTAATTGGTGCAGCTGTTGGCGGTCTTGGGGGACATAGTGTTGGTGCATATCAAGATAAAAATAAACTCAAAAAAGAAAAAGCTCAATTAGAAGAAGAAAATGCAAGGCTACGCAGTCAATTAGAACTTGACCGTATCAAAGCAGAAAATGACGCAATGCGTGAACAGTTAGATAATAGATAATTATAATTGAAAAAACAATCAATCGCTCGTTCACTTATTTATGCAATTAAATCCAGATTAGAGTTAGATAAATCTTTGGGGGTAAATTATGTAAATATCAAACTTCCTAAGAAGAAAGATTTAAATAAAATTCATAACTCTATAACGGAAGAAAAAAAAGAACGAATCAAGCCTAAACTAAATCTTTACTCAACCATTGAAGGAGAAGAATCAACTTCTCCTTCCTTTAATAAAAAACCAACTGAAGAAAATATTTTTGCTCTTAGTATTGCTGCAGGAATTAATTTACCTAAAATATCAACCTTACCAAAAATTGAAAATAAAAAAGAATATATTGAGAAAATAAAAGAAGAAGTTGCCAAATGTAACAAATGTGAACTTTGTCAAAACAGAACTAAACTTGTTTTTGGCGAGGGTGATTTAAACACCGATTTAGTTTTTGTAGGGCTCGCTCCTAAACATCATGAAGATGCACAAGGACTTCCCATTGCCGGAAAGGCACGGACATTTCTCACCGCTATGGTTGAAAAAGGAATGAATAGACCTCTATCATCTATCTATATTTGTAATCTATTAAAATGTCGAACAAATAGAAATATCCTTCCTACTGTAAGTGAAATTGAAAGTTGTATTGACTTTTTTCATAAACAATTAAATGTTATCCGACCAAAACTTATAATAGCCTTAGGGAGAGATGCTTCACAAATTTTGACCGGGGAAAAATTAAGTATCAGAACTCTTCGAGGAAAAATCTATCAATATCGAGGCATTTCGATAATGCCAATTTATCATCCGGAATTTTTGGTTTTAAATAGAGAAAGAAAAGGAGGAATAACCGAAGAGGATAGATATACTTGGAATGATATAAAAAATGCACTTACAATATTACAAAAATAATTTTATAGGAGAACAAAATGGATTTATCTACATTTATTAGAGATGTAAAAGATTTCCCAAAAGAAGGAATTATCTTTAAAGATATTATGCCACTACTAGAAAACGGTGAAGCCTTTCAAAAATCAATTGATGACTTGGCAGAAATCTTTGCCAATAGTGGAGCGGAAATAATTGTTGGGGCTGAAGCAAGAGGATTTATCTTTGGGGCAGCCCTTGCATATAAAATGGGGATTGGTTTTGCAGCGGTTAGAAAACCGGGCAAACTACCTTATATGACCAAAGAAATCACCTACGACCTCGAATACGGCACAGATACACTATGTATGCATGAAGATGCAGTAAATGAAGGACAAAAAGTTTTAATTATTGATGACCTTCTTGCAACAGGCGGAACAGTGGAAGCAGTTGTCAAATTACTCGAAACAATGAAAGCCAATATTGTAGGGATTGGATTTTTAATCGAGCTTGATTTTCTTAACGGTAGAGAAAAATTCTCCAACTATAATATTCAAACCCTTATTCATTATTAATTGGATAAAACAATGTATGAGCATCATCAAGTAAAAAAAGAATATACCGTTGCCGCGAAAAAACATAACGAAGAATATAAAAAAGTTATGTGGGCATCAGAGCAAAGTATGCTTAATCGTTTTTCTCTGGCTATTTCAATGTTGGATTTTTCAAACGCCAAATCTTGGCTTGATGTTGGTTGTGGAACAGGAGAATTGCAACGCCAAGTTCTTGAGAAGAATCCAAAGATTGATGCAATGGCGATTGATATTTGTGATGAACTTATTTGCTTTGCTAAAGATAAATTACAAAATTACAAAATTAACTTATCCTTAATTGACTTTATGAACATTGAAGAAAAAAATTTTGACATCATAACCTGTATTGGTGTTTTACAAAAAACCTCATTTACGCCTAAACAATTTTTCCAAAAATGTTTTGATATTTTAAAACCTGAAGGAAAAATTTTCCTCGACACCAAAAACATTAACTGGGAAGGATATTCTGAAAAAGAACAACCGGATGCTACTCATATTTCTTTTAATATTGAAGAACTTTGGAAAGAAGCAACATCGGCTGGATTAAATATTTTAAAAATAGAGGGTTTCCTCCCAACTGAAAACAAAATCGTCATGACCAATGAATCCCGCACCATCTTTATGATTTGCGAAAAGCCAAAATGGTAATATTTTCATTTTCTTGACAAACATTCATTAATGATTTATTATCGGATAATATAAATTCCGCAATTGAAATTAGGAGACATCTGTGACCTGCTTAATACAATGTAAATCCGAGCGTGGAATAAATGAAGTCTATAATCTACCAGACAAACGCCTCAAAGAGCTTTCTTTTGGAATTGTAAATTTAAAGGAAGGTGATCGTTTTGGGGAAACTCTCAATAAAAGAGAAGCGGTTTTAATTGTCTTAAATGGGAAAATTTCTCTTAAGGGCGATGGATATAGTCATGGACTTATTGACGAAAAAATTTATAAACAAGGACAATACTCAGGAGCCATCTATTGCCCTCCGGGAATTTTTGCCATCAAAGCCATAACAGATTGTAAGGTAGCTATTTTTAGACGATGGTGTGCAGATAAATATAAAGGAAAAGAATCTGCCTTAATTTCACCATCTCAAATATCATCAAAAGAGTTCGACAAAATTATAACTCAAACGATATTTGTAAATGATGATCAAGAATCCGGATTTAGTGTAGGTGAAGCCTTTATTATAAAATATGCTTGCGAAATTACAGAAAAATTATTTTCCACTTCTGAATTTAAAGAATCCGAGGTAATAATTTATTTTGGCAGTAATTCATCAGAAGTATGTGGTGATTTTTCTCTTTCTGGAGACTATACAGAAAAAGACGAAATCAAAAAAAATCAAACCTTAATCATTCCCGAAAATTGCACCTTAAACCTTAACCTCAATAAAGACACGTATTGCGTTTGGATGAAGGGTAAAGTAAAAAAAGATTAATTGAGACACAAAATTATGTGTCTCTACTCTTGGAGAAATTATGGATTTTAGAATTGGACAAGGCTATGACACGCATAAAATGGCTGAAGGAAATAATCTTATTTTGGGTGGTGTGCAAATTGAATCTGAAAAAGGATGTGTAGCACATTCAGATGGTGATGTTTTACTTCATGCCTTGACCGATGCCTTATTAGGGAGCATTGCGGCAGGTGATATCGGTGAATTATTTCCCGACTCAAACCCAGCAAATAGGAATAGATGCTCTAAAGAGTTTGTCATTGAAGCAATGAAGTGGCTAACCATTGCAAAATATAAAGTAAAAAATATTGATGCAACCATAATTCTTGAAGCTCCTAAACTTTCACCCTACAAAGAGAAAATAAAACACAATATTGCAGGTCTTTGTGATATATTTCCAGACCATGTAAACATAAAAGCCAGAACCAATGAAAAACTTGACGCCATTGGTGAAGGTCGAGGGATTATGGCACAAGTTGTAGTGTTGGTTTATCGAAATAATTAAATTATTCATTATAATCTTAAATTTTTATTGAGTAGGTGAGGTCGATATTTATACTAAAACT
>CAMZKK010000132.1 GCA_947311175.1 uncultured Planctomycetota bacterium
ATCGATGCCCTATTTACAACTTACAAAGAACCTAACTCCAACAAAATTTGTTTTAAGCTTGCAATCAAATTATCACCAACCTCATCTCTAATTCTTGATTGCTGATACTTCGTGAGATGTCAATCAGAAACAAAACATCTTTATTGATGGTTTGAAGAGATGAGGTTGGTGATAATTTGATTGCAAGCTTAAAACAAATTTTGTTGGAGTTAGGTTCTTTGTAAGTTGTAAATAGGGCATCGATATCATCATCAAGTGACGGGTAGATGTTGTTTGGTAATTTGCTTAGGTCGATTTTGTCGGAAGGGCTTTCTCTTTGTTCAAGATTAGTCATTGTGGTTGACAAATTAAGTAATTCGGCATTTTTAAATGTAGGTTTTTCTTTGTATTTATTGAATGCCAAATGTCCTAATGTTTCACCTGGAGCACCTGGTCCACCACCGCCTTCTCTACCTGAATCGTAAAGTGTTGATAACGGAATTGTTTTAAAGTTGACATCCTTTGTCCCTTGTCTTTTTATTCCAATAATTTTATAGTCTGAAGAAGATTTTATTTTATTTATTTCTTCATTTTGAATCTTGGTATCTTTGGTTTGTTCTTGATATTTAAAATATTCAGGAGTTGCAGCAATGTTTGGCGTTGTCATCGGGTCTATCTTAGATAATGGCACCAGTTGTTTTTTTATAGAGGATGCGAAAAGTTTTTTTTCTGCATTTGAACTAAGTACTCTTGCCATTTGGTTGGCTTTAGTTGAAGAAATTTCTTTTTCTGAAAACAACTCTGATGTCGGCTTTAGTTCAATGTTGAAAAAACGAGCTACAGTGTTGCCGAAAATATCAAGGTCGAAGGCGCTCAACTTTGCACTAAAAAAAACCAATGCCACCACAATAATGATGGTGATTATAAACGCTAGTATGTTCTCCATTTTGTGATTATAGCTGTTTGGTTGTGATGGGTAGCTTTTATCTAATTCAGTCATTGTTGAGGTCGGTTGTTGATTTGATTTGTTTTTCTAATTTAGATAATTTCTCCTTTGCCAAGGCGCTCCATTTGCTTTTTTTGGCATAGCGTTCGCCATAGCTGTTTTTTTCGTTGCCACATAATTCTTTGTAGCAGATGATTGCTTTGGCGTGTTTGTCTTGTGCCTCATATATCTTTCCTGCTTCCCACAGTGCTTCACCGCATATTTCTAAATCATCGTAAAGTAGGCCTGCTTTCATTAGGTGTTTGGTTGCTAATTCCAAGTTCCCCGCAGCCTTTTCTAATAACCCTAATTCCAAATGTAATGATGCAATTAATGGATCATCCGGTTGAAGTCTTACTAAATTAAATGCCTTTCTTGCCTCATCTAATCTGTTGGTAAGGCGAAGGCAGTTGCCAAGTCCTAAGTTTGCCAGGGATTTAAATTGAGGATCCTTTTCATTGGCTAATTTTTGAAAGTTCTCAATTGCTGATTTGTAATTTTTTTGTTTTCTTTGGATTTCCGCTAAATAATAAAGCGTGATGAATTTTGTCTCCCAGTCAGGGTGGCGTTTTAATAATGCTTCGTAGATGGTTCCAGCCTTCTTTAAGTCTGCGGTTCTCATAAAGAAGCTTCCTAACCATAATAACTCATTTTGTTCAATTTTTATATTCGGATAATTTAATATTATGTCGTAAAAGGTATTTGCAGCTTCTTGTTCATGCCCTGCTTGATATTCCGACATCCCCATTCGATACCTTGCTTTTTTTGCAAGTTGGTGTTTTGGATATTTTTTTAAAAACGACCGGTATAGCTCTCTTGCCTTAAGGTAGTTTTTTGAATTTTGTTCACTCCATGCAATCCAGTATGATGCCTCTGCCGATGATGTTGAACCAGGGAAGTCAGTTATGATTTTTTTGTAGCAATCTCTCATCTTGTTATATTTGCCTAATTTATAATAACACACTGCTATCTGATTTAATGCTTGGATTTTCATTGCAGGGGTTGCGCTTTTTTGTTCTGCAAGTTTGGCATAAATGGTTGAAGCAAGGGAGAAATCTTTAAGCTTGATTAATGAATTACCCCAGCCAAGCAGGGCTGATGGATAGATGTCGGTGTTTGCAAAATTCTTAATTATGGCTGAATATGATTTTGCTGCCTCGATATTGTCTCCCTTTCTTTCGTATGCTACTGCTAATTGAAATAATGCCTCGCATTGATATGGTCCATTTACTTTTGATGCTATTTTGAAGTATTTTATTGCTTCGTCGTAGTTTGCTTTTTTAAATAGTGAAATTCCTACTAAAAAGTTTGCGGTGTTAGGGTCATGGGTTGGAAATTTCTTTAAGTAATAAATTGCATATTTGAGTGCTTTGTCAATATCTCCCTTACCAAGCATTACCCAAATTAATTCTCTTGTCGCAGGGGGGTGGAGCTCATTGATGACGATTTTTTTTAATTCAATCTCTGCTTTGGCGTAATTGTTTTCCTTCAATAGCGCCACTCCATGCAGATACCTAAAGTAATCGGTTAGGGAGCTTACCTTCATTTGCAATCCCTTTTCTGCAATCATTCCGGCTTCATTATATTTTTTTCTTTTGATTTTTATCCAGCCAAGTCCTAATAATGCCTGTGCTCTTTTAAGGGGTGAGCCACTGTTTGAAAGGTCAAGGTAGATGGATTCAGCCTCCCCGAATTTTTTCTGCTCTCGTAGGACTTCTGCTAAGCGAGTGATTGCCATCAACCTAAAATCAGGGGTAGTCTTTTCTTCTAAAAATAATCTTAGGTATTTCTCTGCGTCATAATATTTCCCTTGTTGGGATGAAATGTCGCTGAGTTCGAAAAGAGAAAGTTCATAGAAATTATTTTTTTCTAAGGTGTTTTTTTGGAGCAGAGTTATTGATTCTTTGATAAATCCTTCTTCGTGGTATGCTCTGCCGAGATAATAGTATGCAGTGTGTAGGGTGGAATTATTTGGTTTTTGAGCAATAACTTTTTTAAGAGTTGCCATCGCTTTTTTGAAATTTTTTTCTTTCATATTGGCAACAGCCAAGTTTTAGCAATGCTTGTTGATAGAATGATGATGTTCGATATCCTTTAATGATAGAGGTTAAAAGGTTTTCCGCTATTTCGTATTTACCAAGAGAAAAATATGATTCAGCAAGTCTAAATCTTACTTCAGGAATTTTTTTACTGTTTCTAAATTTGTCGATAAATGTTTGATATTCAGTAATTGCTTCTGTAAATAATTTTCGAGAAAAAAGTCCATTGGCAAAATCATACTGAAGTTGTTCTTTGCTGAATAAATCTCCATTGTTAGCTTTTTGATTATCTATCCCAAATGTTTGATGGATTGACAATAATAAAATTATTATTGTTAGTAGTTTGATGTGTTTATTTTTCATCAGTATTTCCTGCAGTGCTAAATACAATATTTTTTGCATCTGCTTTGGTGCACGCATTCATGACTTTTATAACATTTTTATGCAAGCAATTCTCATCAGCTCTTATGATTACCGATGGGGGGGCACCAAAGTTAGAAAGTTTTTTTAATCTTTCGTAGAGTGCATTGCTGCTTAGTTGTCGTTTGTTGACAATTATTTTTCCGTCTTTTGTAATGTTGATGACAATATCGTTTATTCGACTTATTGGGTCTTGTGAGGTTGATGCTGTTGGTAGAGTAACTGCCATCTCTCTTTCGATTTCCCCCATTGAGTAGCTAACTATAAAGAATACCAATAGTAAAAATATGATATCTATCATCGGTGCCATTTGAAATTCATATTGTTGGTCTTGCTGTCTCGAAAAATTCATTTTGTTTCCTTGAGGGAGGCAATTATGTTTTCTGCATTAAGTTCCAGTTCATCGCTAATTCTGTTTACTTTACCGATAGTGAAATAATATGCAGCCATGCTTGGAATGCCAGCGATTAGTCCCATTGCGGTAGTTATCATTGCTTTGCCGATGGCAGCGGTTAGCATTGCTTGCTTGGCAGAGACATCAAGCTCGGCAGCGAAACTTTCAAAGGCGGTAATCATCCCAAGAACGGTTCCAAGTAGTCCAA
>CAMZKK010000133.1 GCA_947311175.1 uncultured Planctomycetota bacterium
AAAAAGATCTTCTTGAAGATATTCCGGATAACCTAAGAAATATTGAAGATATTGATTTTCTCTTATTTGAGCAACTGTCTCTATCTGTTATCCCCATCGTTCTTGAAGGATGAGAGACAAACAGAGAAACTTTGCATTTTCCTTGTTTATTTCTTCAACATCACCGCCTCCGGATATATATTCTATTTATTGCAAAACAACCGAAGTAACTCAAATCCACTCTCCAATCTACTGTTCATCTCATTGATTTTAGTTCTTATTCCCGGTATGTAACAAATAAATTTATTCCCTACCCCTTCCACCCAAAAATCATTACACTTGCCATAATTTGAAAGAAAATTGTTGGTAAAAAATTTTCTGATTGACTCATCATCTTTGCCTGTCAATACATAGCTTGATGAAAAATCAGGATGGCTATCGAATTCAATATATTTATTACTTAAAAAAGAAGAAATCCTATCTAATAAAAAAAATCGAGGTCTAAAGAAAAAGTGAGGAAGAGCAATTGTATCAGACTTAAAAAAAAATACTGTTTGGCAAAGATTCTTATTTCTCCCGTTACCGAAATAAAAAAGATATTGATATTCCATAATCATAACATCAATACCATTAGCTTTACCCTTCATAATATTTTTAATAACTCGTGGATCATTTCTTAAAAAAAGGTCAAACTCTTCTACCGAACGCAAAATAGTATTATCGTCTTTTAAAATAAAATCAAACCCTAAATCATCTGCAAATTTCTCATATTCTTTAATAGGTATTGTCTTATTTACTCCAATTAAATTATCTTTAAATTGTGTAAAAATCCCCAATTTAATCCCCCTTAATAATATCTTTAACCTTATCAATAATTGCATCTTGTTCAATCAGCACACTATCTTTTTCCCCACGAATCTTGAATTCAACCTTGTTTTCCGGCACGGTTTTGGGCGATATAATTATTCGCAATGGGATTCCTATCAAATCTGCCTCACTAAACATAGGTCCGGCCTTTTCGCCTCGGTCGTCATACAGCACCTCGATATTTTCATTCATCATTTCAAGATATAGCTTTTCCGCAGCATCTTTAACCCCTTCTTTTTTGGGATTTAATGCACAAATATGAACATGATATGGAGCGATCGCCATTGGCCAAATAGGTCCCCATTTATCGTGAGACTGTTCAACAACAGATGCCATTGCCCTGCCAACTCCAATACCATAACAACCCATAATCATTGGCTGAGCTTTACCGTTTTGATTTAAGAAATTACACCCCATCGCTTCAGAATATTTAGTGCCAAGCTGAAAAATATTTCCAACCTCAATCCCTCGTTTTTCCTGTAATGGTTCTCCGGTTTTAGGACAAGGATCACCATTTCTAACAGTAGCAATATCAACAACCTCAAATGACACATCTTTTAAATCACGCCCGATATTAAAATTTTTGTAATGATAATCTTTTTCATTAGCACCGACCACCAAATTAGAACTTTCAGCTACTGACCTATCTATAATTATCTTTACTTTGTCTGAGTTAATAGCCATTGGCGAGGCATACCCAGGCTCTGCCCCAACCGCCTTGATTAATTCATCATCGGCAAACTCAAGACTGTTCAGTCCAAGATGATTTTTTAATTTACTTTCGTTAACTTCAAAATCACCACGAATCATAGCAACAATTAAATTACCCACAATATCAACGTAAAAAACTACCTTTCCTGTATTCTCAGGTTTTAATTTCAAAAATTCGGAAACATCCTCAATTGACTTTTTCTCTGGGGTATGAACCTTTTCTAATTCACATTCATCCTCTTTTGTAAATTTAATATCCGCACAAGCAATCTCACGATTTGCCCGGTATGTCCCGTCAGGAGAGACAAAAAGGGTATCTTCTCCACATTCCGCAATTGCCATAAATTCGTGAGATAAACTACCTCCCATCATTCCAGAATTTGACTCTATCGAGATAACATCTTTCATCCCAATTCTATCAAAAATTCGGACATACGCCTCATGTGCCTTTTTATAATATTCATCGAGAGACTCTTGACTGTCATGAAAAGAATAACCATCCTTCATTGTAAATTCACGCACCCGAATAAGACCTGCCCTTGGTCGTGCTTCATCACGATACTTGGTTTGAATTTGATAAACCATAATTGGCAATTGTTTGTAACTACTTACTTCTGTCCTTACAAGATGCACAACTGCCTCTTCGTGAGTCATTCCAAGTAGCATTTTTTTTCCACTTCTATCTTCAAACCGTAAAAGTTCATCACCGACAGAATCGTATCTTCCGGATTCTTCCCACAACTCCGCAGGAAGTGCCACCGGCAATAAAACCTCTTGCCCTTCAATCGAATTCATCTCTTCTCTAATAATATTTTCAATCTTGGTAATAATTCTTTTCGCCATTGGCAGTAAGGAATAAATACCTGTGGAAACCATTCTGATATATCCACCCCTAACCAACAATTTATGGCTAGGGGTAACGCTATCCTTTGGGTCCTCTTTAATTCTTCTTCCTACTAATTTTGACATTCTCATAATTTTTATTCCTTTTTATTTTGTGTTTTTATTCTATCTTTTTCTTTATTTTGCTGACGGTGGAATTAATCGCTCATAAACCACCACTCTCCGTTTGTGATCCGTTCCCGGCAAAATAAATGCGTGATCCTCAATGAGTTTGTATTCATTTTTAAATAATTTATCAGCCTCAATTATTTCTGCATCAACCTTTGGGCCTTTCATCAAGATGACCCGTCCGCCCTTTTGTAGCCCACCACTAACCCGCGCCAATGTCTTTGGCACAATCTCTACAGCACGAGTAATTGCTCCAATAATTGGAGTGGTAAAACTTGGATGAATCTGATGTCCGTGAATTTGCAATTTAGGCAACCGCAGGCTTTTACGAACCTCTTCTAAAAATTCCACCCGCAACTTCCTGCCCTCGCCAAGGATTATTTCTGTATCTGGATTCATTATTTTCAATGGTATTCCCGGAAATCCACCACCACTACCAATATCAAGAATCGGAGATGGAAGAGCTGTATATTTACCGACAATAATACAATCAACAAAATGCCTAACCACAGAATCATCAAATCGATGAATCCTTGTAATGTTAATTTCTTTATTTCTCTCTTTTATCCTAAGATAAAATTGCCAAAACAAATTTATCTGCAATTCAGTCAATTCAAACCCACAATCAGCAAATATCGTCTTCATCAATGCCGGTGACGGTTTATCCATATTCCATTTTTCACAACCAATAACTCTTGCGTTGGGATCAATTATTTTTTCTTTTTTGACAATTGGTTTCTTTTTAATTTTTGAAAATGGAACTCGCCCTAACATCTTAAAATTATTTTTCTTCTTACCAGACGATTTATTATTATTCCCGAAAGAGCTTTTCCCTTTACGAGCACCTGATGAACCTGTATTTTTTTTATTATTACTTTTACTATTTTTACTTCTATTTACCATTACAAGGTCTTTCTATAATGTCGGAACCAAAATCAAAGGCATCTACCCCTGAGCTCCCTAAACTTGATGTCTTATACGAAGACAATCATCTAATTGCAGTCAATAAACCAGCAGGGATACTGGTTCAAGGCGATGACACCAAAGATGAGTCACTCTTTGATATTATTCGGCAATGGATTAAAATCAAGTATCAAAAACCGGGAAATGTTTATCTCGGCATAGTTCATCGCCTTGATCGGCCGGCAAGTGGGGTTGTTGTATTTGCAAAAACCAGCAAAGGAGCAAGTCGCCTGTCAGAACAATTCCGCAAACACACTCCTGAAAAAATTTATAAATGTATCGTTCATAACACCCCAAAAAATAATTCAGGAAAGCTGATAAACTACCTACAACCACTAAGTGGCAAAAAAAACATTATGCAGATTAGCAGAAATAATATAGGTAAAAAATCTATCCTCAACTACAAGACGATAAAACACAATAAAAAATATTCAGAGCTTGAGGTAACCTTAGACACAGGCCGAAAACATCAAATACGCCTGCAGCTATCAAATATCAACTGCCCTATCCTTGGTGATTTAAAATACGGTTCAAAGGAAAAGGTCGCCAATGGCAAAGCCCTCTGCCTTCACGCAAGCAAACTAACAATAATCCACCCAACAAAAAAAAACACCCTCAAAATCACTGCCCCAACCCCAAAACACTGGACAAAGATATAAATTTAATCCACCAACCATCTTCAACCTAAATTAAACAGCTGAAATTTAGATTAATGGCGATCAATTACGCCATCAATGGTTTCCATCCATGTATCAATAATTTTCTCCTTAGCAAAATCTGTAGCTCTGAGCCTTGACTTTGCCGAATATTCCTCCCTCAACTCATGCTCATCAATTATAAGATTCATTGCCATTGCAAGGCTATCTTTATCTCCAACAGTAGTTAAAACTCCATACTCAGCTTTTTCAATCCCGTGTTGTAATTGAAAAGATATATCCGTATCGGGTGCTAATATCTCCCTTGGTCCACATTGACAATCGGTGCTAATAACGGGCAGTCCACAAGCAAGTGCCTCTAATAGAACATTTGGAAAACCTTCATATAAAGATGAGAAAACAAAACAATCTGCTTTTGCCATATATTTATAGGGATTATTATCAAAACCGATCATTTTAACTTGATTTTGTAATCCTAAAGATTGAATCTTTGATTTTAATTTTTCTTCAAACAGTCCATCACCAATAATCAACAACTGTATTTTATCATTATCAATGCTAGCAATGGCATCAATCATTAAACAATGATTTTTACCAGAATCTAATCTGCCAACAGTAACAAAGGTAAATTTATTAAAATCTATACCTGCAACCATTTCTTTGCTTAGTTGATTTATTGTTTCAATGTCAAACAGGTTGTGAATTGTCGTAGTTTTTTCTTGGTTAACATTAAACCTATTTATTAAATCATAATAATTGCCGGTTGAGTTTGTGATGATTTTATCAGCTTTATTATACAATCGTTCAATCAAAAATTTATTAATTTTAGATTTCAAGCTGCTATCAGCATAAATAGATGATGGGGTCGTTCTTTCGCTTATAATTAGGGGCGTGGTATTTCCAATTATCTTTGACAGCAGAGATACAAAACATGGTCTAATCATAAATACTAAAGAGATATCAATCTTATTGAGCTTACAAAACTGTTTGTATTTTAATGCAAGATATGGAAGTTTTAGAAATTTAACAAAAAATGACTCAAATGGTTTGGAATTTTCTATGAATTCGATATTTATTCCAGGAATATCATAATCAATCTTATCGCGCATTAAAACCAAGGTTATGTCATACCGTTCGTGAAGTTCATTTATCAAGATTGATGCAACCCGCTCTGCTCCACCACCAGCCAGAGAATATATAAATATAGATAGCTTCGGTTTCATTTTTTAAGTAATTTTCTTAATTGATATTAATATCTGCTCTAAGTCATCTTTAATTTCAAAAATAGTATTTAATATATTGAGTGCTAACGTCTCGTTATTATCATAATCATGGGCTATCTCATTTCGTAAATCTCGTATCTCAAACCACTCATCAACATTAACTATCTCTATTTTTTCAAGCTGATTAAGTATATCTAAAAAAGGTTTATTAATGTTTTCACCCTGATAAAGCAATACAGACTTAAAGAGCTTTGCTCCAATACAATCTTGTAATTTAGAAAATCTGTAAATAGCCTGATCACTATAAGCTAAAGTCTGTATATTGTTTGCGATTTCATTGAATCCATCAGAACTGATAGGAAACGGATGTTTTTTTTGTAACTCATTTAAAGCCCCATTTAGCCTTTTTAAATGCTTATAGCTTTCTGCTAGGTTGTCATAAACTTTTTGTTTATATATTACAGTTTTATTCCCCATTTTATTGCCTCTTTCTCCACCAAGCGGTTTTCATCTTGATTAAATATTATGTCTATTTTTTGATCCCCAAGCTCTCTTTTCACTCTTGATAAAAACTTTCTTTTCCTTTCAAACAGATTGCTGTGATCAAGCGTTTTAATGTATAAATCAATATCTCCACCCTTTTGACTGTCATCGACACGACTACCAAAAAGAAAGATTTCACCATCTTTGAAAAATTCTGCAAAATACTTTTTGAATACACTAATATATCTTTTTGAAATTCTCATATTTTCTTTCTAAATATTAACCTACGGTGGCGGATTCAACTCCCAAGTGCCTACCTTGGACATAAAAAATGAGATGGTCGATAACAAGATAAGTAATTACAATTATCTCATCACAATTTTATTCAAGGAG
>CAMZKK010000134.1 GCA_947311175.1 uncultured Planctomycetota bacterium
CCAATAGCATCATCAGCTTGACCATACTTTGCAAACGAAGCGTATGAAGCATGTCCCGGACGAGGAGTCCGATTTGTATCTTGATATTGTTCAATATGAATATCATGCCTATCAAGATTAGGAATAAGAATCCCAAGAGGGGTGCCATTTGTTTGTCCTTTATTTCCTGCATTTTTGATAGTATCTGCAGCATTGATTCCTGTGTAAATTATTGGTAAGTCCGGTTCTTTTCGTGGTGATGACAACTCATCAGCACCAGGCTTACGAAGCAATAAGTCACCATAAATATCTTGTTCGGTAAAGGTCATTCCTGCAGGAACGCCTAAAACTGTTGCCGAGAGTCCGTCCTGATATGAACCACCAGCAGCCGTAACTTGAAAATTTCTACCTAAATGACATCCAATCATTGCATTGACCTTTCATTATAGAGATAACACAAAATTATGTTAAAATTTGGAATATAATTATAGTGGTAATGCAGTTAGTGTCAATGTTAATTCTTAGACTCCAAAAGTAAAATCTATTAAAACGGTAGAGACGCAATACATTGCGTCTCTATGGAAATAAGAGAGGCTTTGTCAATCGGAATAAGAATCGGAATAAGGATGAGGGACACGCAAAGAAGCTTTGCATGTCCCTCGGGATAATAATACGCTTGCTAAAAAAACACGACGCAAAGCGTCACAACCATTTTTATACCCGAAAAGGGCACGCACTTTTTAACTGTTAATTAATTAAAGCTCCACATCACAATCCCTCCGTCCATAACAGAAATATCTTTAAATCCTGCGGACTTTAAGATTAAAGCAGCCTCATATCCCCGAAGAGAAATTTTACAAAAAGCTACAACTGGTTTGTCTTTTGGTATCTCATCGACCTTTGTTCGGAGTGCTCCAAGCGGAATATGAAGGCTGCCTTCAATATGCTTTTCATCATATTCGCCTTTTGAACGAACATCAAGCAAGGTAAAATCACGTTTTTCTTCACGCCATTTATTTACCTCTGCCGGAGTTATTCCATTCATCAAACCATCAAGTTTATTTCTTACAATGTTAGATGCTGTAATTATATTATCCATTGCCGGACTAAATGGTGGAGCATAACAAAGATCAACTTCAGCTAATTGGTCAATCGTCATCTTTGCGGTAAGTGCCATTGCTGCAATATCAATCTTCTTATCACAGCTTCCAGGGCCAACTGCTTGTAAACCCAAAAGGCATCTGTTTGCTTTGTCCACAACCATCTTAAGCATAATTAATTTTGCATCCGGCATAAAATGAGCCTTGTCAGGACTAGGTGACAAAACAGTTTCAACCTCATAACCAGCCTTTAATGCCTCATCTTCACTCAATCCGGTTCTACCTACATTGAAGTCAAATACCTTGCAGATTGCAGAACCAAGAACTCCATTGAATTTATCATTTAAACCACAAATATTTGATGCCGCAACTCTACCGTGTTTGTTGGCTGTTGACCCAAGTGGAGCATAACAACTTTTTCCGGTAATAATATTAATATTTTCCACACAATCGCCTGCTGCATAAATATCAGGAATTGAGGTGCACATTTTCTCATCAACAACAATACCGCCAAGAGTTCCTATCTCTAATCCAATATTTTTAGCAAGTTCAACCCTAGGTCTTACCCCAATTGCCATAATTACAATCTCGGCAGAGACGCAACCATTATCGGTCTCTACTCCGGTAACACTATCTTCACCGGTAAAGGCAGTAACCGTGGTATTGGTCATCACCTTAACCCCTTTTGCCTCCATATGCAATTCAACCTGACGAGCCATTTCATCATCAAGAAAAGACAAGATATGAGGAAGTCTTTCAATGATGGTAACTCGACACCCTCTTTCAACCAAGGCTTCTGTCATCTCAACTCCGATGAGTCCACCACCGACAATCACGCAATCCATTGCCTTTTCACCAGAAATTTTTGATTTAACCCCCTCTGCATCCTCTACCCCATGAAGGGTAAAAATATTATTTTTTTCAATTCCTTTGATTGGCGGGACAACCGGTGTTGCTCCGGTGCATAAGATTAATTTGTCATATTTCAACCATTCAGATGGAGATTTTTCGTCAGCCTTACAAATTCCAACTGTTTTATTTTTGACATCAATCTCAGTTGCAAGAGTGTTGTTAAGCACCTTTACATTTTTTACCTTTTCAAAAAAAGCTGGATCTCTAACCACCCCAATTGGAGTGGACATTAATTCCGCTTGTTCTTTTACTACTCCTGATACATAATAAGGTAATCCACAACCTGCATATGATAAAAATTCACCTTTTTCAATTACAATAACTTCTGCATCATTGTTCAAACGAGTAATTCTTGCTGCGGCTTTCGGTCCGGCAGCAACCCCACCAATGATGATTATTTTTTCTTTTTTATTCACAAGCCTATACCTCTCCAATATTAATATTAAAAATCATTTATGGATACAAACATTTTTGAGTCCACAAACAATACTGTTTAAATAATCTGCAATACTACTTTCCCGCAACTTTTGCCATGGCATCGACAAGAGTATCAGCTTGTTGAACACCAACAAATTGTTCAGTAACCTCGCCGTTTTTAAATACTAACAAAGCAGGGATACTTTGAATACCATATTTTGCAGCCAATTGAGCATTCTCATCAATATTGCACTTTGCAACCTTTTCTTCGCCAGAAACCCTATCTGCAACAACTTCCAATATCGGCAGTTGATTCATACACGGACCACACCAAGGTGCCCAAAAATCAACCAATGTAATTCCTTCTTTGACAGTACTTTCAAAATTTTCTTCATTTAAAATTAACAACTTTTCTGACATCACTTTCTCCTTTTCAATCAAAACATTATCTCGTCTTTTTTCAACAATGCCTTTTTCTTTAGCACTCATACCAAATGAAAGTGCAAACATTAAACCCATAAATCCACCATAAATAGCCCCCCTAAGTGGAGTGGCAGTAAGCGGGCATCCTCCGGTTTCGCAGCTTCGAGTGCTTCCAAGCATACCGCCTAATATTGCTCCAATCGCAACGCCTATTAATAATTTTGTTACCACGTAAATCTTCTCCTTTTCTATTAAAAATATTTATTGCAATACTTGTTCCAGATATTTTAAAAGCAAACAAAAACCATAAACAATTATTTAATAATGAGTTAAACAAATTAAAAAAAACACTAATCTTCACCTGTGCAACACAACTGCAATAAATGATTACGTTTTGCAATCATTTGCAATAAAACCGTGCGACACTTCATTATATTTCGTAGTTAAAGCAAAGCTTAAGGTAAAACCTATTTTTTTGATTTTGAATCTCTTCTAATTTTAATTACTAATTTACTATTTTTAATCTCCATCCCTATAATTTCCATGCCGGTAAGTTGTTTTATATTTTTCAGAGTGGCGCGGATATTTGCTTCAACAAGTGAGAATTCAGTTTGCTTGTCCGCTTCTTTTAGCTTTAGAATATCAATCTTGCCAATAGTGTATTTTTGAGGAAGTAGGGTTAATTTTTTTTCATCAATCTTAAACTTACCTGCATAATTAATTTTTAGATTTTTTACAGCACTATTGCTAATTGTAAAGTCAACAATTAAGCAATCATCTTTCATTGATGAAGAAATTTCTTTTACATCCGAATCAGCTTGTTTGATAATTAAACCAATAAAATTTAAATCTAAAGCGGAAAAGGTTACGAGCTTCACCCCTTTGCGAGTATAAAATTCATAATAAAGAAATGAAGCCATAGCAGCAATTAAGCAAACAATTATTGCCAATATTATAATTATTTTTTTTGACAAATACTTTGCTCGCAGCGTCACTCTTTATCCTCGATTTAAAATTTCAATAAATTTAATGCTTTTAGTTTAACAAAATCGAAAAGTTATACAATAGTTTAGTATTAATCATTTGACTGAAACCTTTGTATTTAGAAGATTGTTAAAAACAGAAATACTTAGGAGTTGATGCTTTGCAATATAATGGCAGATTTAAATCATTTGATTTTAGTAAGTTGAAAACCTATCCAATCAACGAACGAAAAAATAAAGTTAAGGCAAGTGATATACTAAACCCCAAAGATATAATTACTAATCATGAAATAACTATTGATAAAGAAATATTAAAAGTAGCACAACTAACGGTTGAGATGGCAACAGCAGGCAAGCCGGTCATGTTGATGCTCGGAGCCCATCCAGTAAAACTGGGCATGGGATTACTTCTTGCCGACCTTGTAAATAAAAATATTTTTCACCATGTAGCTGGTAACGGAGCAACCTCAA
>CAMZKK010000135.1 GCA_947311175.1 uncultured Planctomycetota bacterium
GACTAACAGTATACCAATAGTTCCCAAGAAATTTACGATTGCAATCGACAAACCAACTTGCTCTTCATCTGCTCCAATAATCTGTTCGGTTGCTGCAATTGCCGAACTTCCGCAAACTCCATTTCCGATTCCCAACAAAAGAGCAAATCTTTTATTGAAATTAAATGCCTTACCAATGATGACAGAGCTTAAAATAGTAATTAATAATCCAGTAATAACCATGAATACAGACTTTAAGCCTATCTCTTTCAGTATTAAAAAATTTAGATTCACACCCATTAGTGCAATAGCCAGCGAAAGTAAATGTTTTTCGCTAAGGCTTATCCCTTTTTCAAAAAGCTGATTTAAGTTAGAAATATTTCCAACAATTATCCCTAATATTATAGCTATTGCAACCGCACCAATCGGAACAAAATGCGAGGAAAATATAGCAATCCCTCCAATAACGATACACAACCCTACTCCATAAATATAAGATGTTTTTTTCATACGAAACCCTATCTTTTATAATAAATTTTGCTTTATTTTTTTTGATTCAATAATCAAAAATCGCCATCAGATCACCTGTCATTGTTCATTGCTAATTGAATAGTGAAGGTTGAGCCTTGATTGTCATTGCTCTTTACAAATACTGAACCATTATGGGTAATGGCGATGTGTTTTACAATTGATAAACCGAGTCCGGTTCCGCCTTGGTTTCTACTTCTTGCCTTGTCAACTCTATAAAAACGTTCGAAAATTCTTTCTTGATGTTCTTTGCTGATTCCAAACCCATTATCAATTACGTTGATATTCAAAAAGTCTTTTTCTCGTTCGCATTTTATAAATATTTCTTTTTGCGGTTCACTGTATTTTATGGCATTTTCAATCAAATTTTTGATAGCCGTTTCAAGTAAATCTTGATTTGCTTTGACAATAAATTCATCGTTGCAATCAACAATTAATTTCATATCTTTTTCAGCAGCAAGTGTTGAGCATGCCTGTATTGCAGCATCTATGATTTGTTTAACCTCGGTGTTAATGAATGGAAGTATCTGGCTTTGCGAACCATCTTCAATCTTTGATAAGGTTAAAAGGTCATTGATAATATTATTTAATCGCTTTGATTGTTTTACAATGATTTGTGCGTAGTGTTTAGTTTTTTCAGGTTCTTGAATGCCTTCATCGAGAAGGACTTCGGCAAAACCACTAATCGAGGTTATTGGAGTTCTTAACTCATGAGATACATTTGCCACAAAGTCGCTACGAATTTTTTCGAGTTTATGGATTCTGGTTATGTCATTAAGGACAATTACTGCACCAATTTTAACACCATCATAATCTTTTAGAATTGTTCCACTAACATAAAAATGGCGGGCATTTGTTGTCTCCCAATAAATCTCGGTTTCAATTGGTTTTGTGGCAGAAAGTAATTCGTTAATGAAATTTATCAGCTCAGGTATTCTGATTATTTCGCATATCATTTTTCCCTTACCTGTGTTTTTCGTGATTTTCAAAATAGATTCTGCCGCATCGTTTATCCTAATTATTCGTTCGTTATTGTCAATCGCAAGCACCCCTTCAGACATACTTGCAAAAATCGCTTGTTGTTCATTTTTGTTTTTGGTAATTCTTTCAATCTTTTGCGATAAATCTTTTGTCATATCATTGAAGGCTTCGGAGATTACGGCAATTTCCTCTGTTTTTGGAATTGGTAATTTTTTACTTAAATTGCCATTCTTGATTTCATCTATTCCGTTTTTGATTTCTTCAAGTGGGGCAACAATTCGTTTCGTGATATAAATACAGATTAAGCCGGCAATGATGGCAATTGTGCCGACAAGTAGAATTATTTTTTCATTTAATTTCAACATTGGAATACTAAATGAGGTCATTGGAATTGAGGTTCTAATGACGGCAATTACAGAATTTTTAAAGATGTAAGGAATTGCGACATACATCATTTTCTGGTTAAGGGTATTACTATTTCTAATCTGCCAACCGATGCCATGTTTCAATGCCCCAATTATTTCCGGTCGATTTATGTGGTTTTCCATTTGATTGGGATTCTTTTCGCTATCGCCAATAACCACACCATTAGGAAGAATAACTGTTATTTTGGTTTTCGATTTCTTCCCTGCAATGTCACACAGAGGGTCTATTTGCTTTTTGGTTAATTTCTTGCTTGATAGATAACTTGCAAAAATAAGAGCTCTTGATTTTAGGTCTTCAATGGTTTGTCTTTGATAAAATGCGTTTGACTCTTGGGTTGAATACCAAGTTGTAATAATCAACGATAGAATTATCAAAATCAAAAATGAGGGGAAGATGTGCCAAAATATTTTTTTTCGATTCATTGCACTTCTCTTATCTTGTAACCAATTCCTCTAACTGTCTCAATCCACTTTCCTGATTTTCCAAGCTTTTTTCTCAACCCTGCAATCTGCACATCTACTGCCCTGTCGGTAGCAAGTGCATCTTCACCCCGTGAGGAATCTAATATTTGATTTCGGGTAAAAACCCAACCCGGTCTTCTTGCTAAGAGATGAAGAATTGCAAATTCAGTATATGTCATTTCACAAATCTTACCGTCAGCCATAACTTTATGCTTACCGGTATTTATTTCAATATCGTGAATCTTTATAATTGTTTCTTTCGATTCATCAGCACCTGCTTTTTTCCTGCGAAGTATTGCTTTGATGCGAGAAGTTAAAATATTAGGTCTATATGGTTTTACAATATAATCATCAGCACCAAGTTCTAATCCAATAACAATATCTATCTCTTCACCTTTGGCTGTAAGGATGATAATATTGATATCTTTGGTCGAATTGTGTTCTTTTATTTTTTTACAAACATCAAGTCCATCCATTCCCGGCAACATTAAGTCTAAGAGGATGAGGTCTGGCAATTCTTTTTGTGCTATTGCTAAACCGTCTTCACCGGAATAAGCTGAAATTGTGTTATAACCAGATTGTGCAAGATGAAGCAAGATGAGTTCATGAATGTCCGGTTCATCCTCAACAACCAATATCGTTTCTTTATTCATTTTAATTTCTCCAAAATATATAATAAACAAAGTATAGCATATAAATGTTAGGATTGTGTTAGGATTGGATGTTTTTATTATTATTTTTAATAATCATTGTGGATTTTATCTTTTCATTTACAATGTCCTAAACCTAAATTCCGTAGTAGCTACTATGTTAGAGCAA
This sequence comes from uncultured Planctomycetota bacterium, assembly GCA_947311175.1. Classification (GTDB taxonomy): domain Bacteria; phylum Planctomycetota; class SZUA-567; order SZUA-567; family JAFGNG01; genus CAMZKK01. The sequence continues at coordinate 3,195 of CAMZKK010000135.1, forward strand.
GTGCTTTTAACTTTTAATTATAAGGAATATTGATATGAAAATTGATAAAGAGCAGTGTTTTGATTCCTATCGTGGGAAGGGGTGGATTGCTTTGCGTAGGACTATTCCGCTTTGGAGTTGGGAAAAAAATCTTACAGAATTGCTTGACGCTTGCCCTAAATATGGGATTGATGAAGTGGTTGTAAAGGTTGATACCGAAGAATTTTCTCATGGCATTCCATCTGTTGAATGGTTGAAAGAATATCAAATTGTTTTGTTTGAAATCAAAAAAGAATTGGAAGGAATTGGGGTTGTTTTTTCAGTCAATCCGTGGGCAACTCATGTGCATGCCGATCGTGGTCGTAATCTAAAAAAGACATTTCCCAAAATGAATTTTATTGTAGGGCATGATGGAAGTCAATGTCAAGATTGTGCTTGCTCTTTATCATCGGTATGGCGTGAGCATACTGTTGCACTTTGGAAAATCTATGCAGAGACCAAACCGAATATTATTTGGGTGGAGGATGATATTAGAACATTTAATCATTTTCCAGTGCAGTTTGGTTGTTTTTGTCCTGAGCATTTAAAACAATTTGCCGAAAGAATTGGCAAGAACATTACCAGAGAAGAATTGGTTGGTTTGATTTTGTCTTCCGGTTCACCTCATCCATATCGCAAAGAGTGGCTGGATGTGCAAAGTGAAATAATGATTGACGTTGCTAGAATTATTTCATCTGCTGTCCACGAAGTATCTCCGAAAACAAAGGTGGGACTTATGTCAAGTGGTCCAGATTATCATTGTTTGGAGGGGAGAAGATGGCATGATTTTATTTATGCACTTGCCGGAGATAATATTCCGGTTAGTCGTCCACCTTTGGGAAATTATATGGAAACCAATCTGAAAGGATTGTATTATACCGCAAATTCTCTGCGCCGCACAAGGTATGTTCTTCCCAAAAATACAATAGAAATGGCAGAGGTGGAAAATTATCCGTATTCTCAATACAGTAAATCAAATACATTTACTTTTTTGCAAACAGCGGTTTGTTTCTCTATGGGAGCACAAGGCGTGGCAATGAATTTGTTTGACCATTGTGGAACACCAATGTCTGCAGAAATATCTGTTTTGCAATCATTGCAACAAAATAAAAAATATTTACAGGCATTGACCGACAAATGTATTCCTTCCGGAAAATTTAGTGGGATAAGGATTTTACATCATGACAAAACATCGTATCATAAACATTTAAGCGAGGACAGCAGTTATGATAATCTTCAAGAAGAAAGTTTCGGCTGGGAAGATCCGCTACAGGCATTTGGTTTTGCCACGACTTATGAACAGTCAAACCTTGTTGCCTTGACTGGACAAAGTATTCGATGTTTAACAAGTAATGAAATATTAAAATTATTATCAACCGGTGTATTGTGTGATTTGACAGCGACCGAAACCTTGATAGAAATGGGGTTTGGCAAATACTTGGGGGTGGCTTTAAAACGTAGGTTCAAACGTAAAGACTTACCAATTGCGGCAGAGCATTTTTTTAACACTGATTTTGGGGGAGAGAAGGATAGATATTTTGCACTAACAACCTACCCTGACGATACCTCTATTGGAGAATTAGAGGCACAAGCAAGCACGATTGAGATTTCTGAAATTGTTGACCCTAACACAAATAGATTATTTCCCGGTTTAACCTTGTTTGAAAATTCACTTGGTGGAAGAATTGCAATCTATCCTGTTGAAATGGATGTCTCTCTTCGTTGGATATTTACCCGCCCGATAAGGCAAATTCAAATGACCAAGATTTTAGAATGGCTTTCAAGAGATACTCTTCCGTTAATGGTTAAAGGTGGGCATAATGTTCTTCCCTTGCGAATGGATTTTGATGATAAAATTATTGTCGCAGTGTTTTGCCTTTCTCTTGACGATTGGAATGGTTTGGAATTATTGATTAATACCAAACAACAAAAAGTTTCTAAAATTATGCGATTAGCCGAGTCCGAGAATTGGGAATTATTTGACTCTTTTGCCTGTGGCAAGGATAGATTAACAATCAAATATTCAAAAGAATTGGATTATAAAAAACCGTTAGTTTTAGAAATAAGTTTTTGTTAATGTTTCGACAAGTTAATCTGTCGAATTGACAAATTTAACCCTGTCGTCATTACGAAATATTACCGATTGCTTCTTGAATGGCATTGATGAAGATTTTTCCGTATTTTTTGAATTTTACTTGCCCTACGCCTGAAATGGCAAGCATTTCTTCTTTGTTGCCGGGTTTTTTTTCAGCCATATAGGTCAGGGTGGCGTTAGAAAAGATGACGTAAGCGGGAATGTTTTTCTTCTCGGCAAGTTCGTTCCTGCATGCTCTGATATGTTCAAATATTGTTGTCGCATCACTGTCAAGATTGAGCTCTTCCTTCGCTCTTCTTTTGGTTGTTCCACTTGCTTTTACCTTTTTCTCTTTTTTTGCTTTGGTGGTTTGCTTACGAAGGAAAAATTTTTCTTCACCTTTGAGGATTGGATTTGCTTTGGGGGTAAGCGATAGTCCGTTAAATTCAGGGTCAACATTAACGATTCCGGTAATTACAAGTTGGCGGTAGAGGTTTCGCCATTCAACCTTGGTCAAATCTTTGCCAATACCGTAGGTGCTGACATGATTATGTCCGAGTCTAAGGATTCTTTCATTTTCGCTACCAGCCAAAACATCAATTAAGTAATTAACGCCAAATCGTTGCCCGGTTCTAAAGATGCAAGATAGTGCCTTTTGGGCATTTACTGTTTGATCAATCTGTTCTACCGGAAATAGGCAGGTATCACAATTGTTGCATTTTTCTTCTTGATAATCGCCAAAGTAATTTAACAATACCTCACGCCTACAGGTTGTAACTTCACAAAAGGCAAGGATTGCCTCTAATTTTTGCCTTTCTATTCGTTTGTGCTCTTCATCACCATCCGAACTTTCAATGAAATTTCGCAATAAAACAACATCTTGCATCCCATACATCATCCACGCTGTTGAGGGAAGACCATCTCTGCCAGCCCTTCCGGTTTCTTGATAATATGCTTCAATGCTTTTGGGTAGATTTAGGTGAGCGACAAATCTAACATCCGGTTTGTCGATTCCCATTCCAAAGGCAATGGTTGCGACAATAATAATTCCGTCTTCTCGTAAAAATCTATTTTGATTATTTTTTCTCTCTTCGTTATTCATTCCTGCATGATAGGGTAGGGCAGGAATATTTTTTTCATTTAACCACGATGCTGTTTCCTCAACATTTTTTCTGGATAGACAATAGACAATTCCCGATTTGTCTGGGTATTCGGTTGTAATGAAATTTAACAATTCCTTTTTAGCATCTTTTTTCGGTCGCACTTGATAACGAATGTTTGGTCTGTCAAAGCCACTGATAAAACTTTTTGCATTGTCTAATTTTAATTGCGTAATGATTTCTTCACGAGTTTTTTGGTCAGCAGTTGCGGTGCAGGCAATTCTTGGGATGTCTGGGAATTCTTCATGTAGGAGTGATAATTTCATATAATCCGGTCTGAAATCATGTCCCCAACGAGATACGCAATGAGCCTCGTCAATGGCGAAGATAGATATTTTTGATTTTTTTAATAAGTCAATCGTGTACTCGTGAAACAATCTTTCCGGTGCGATATATAATAAATCAATTGAGCCGTCAATTAATTTGTTTTCTACTTCCCACGCTTCATCGCTGTTTAGAGAAGAATTTAGAAATTCCGCATTTATCCCATTTTCTCGAACCGCCTCAACTTGATCTTGCATTAGGGCAATGAGGGGTGAAATTATTATGCCTACACCATCTCTAATGATTGCCGGGATTTGATAACAAAGTGATTTGCCACCACCTGTCGGCATTAATACCAATGCATCTCCGTCATTGATTAGATGATTGATGATTGTTTCTTGTTCTCCCCTAAATGTTGGATAGCCAAATGTTTCGTTTAGTATTTTGGTTGCTTGGTCAATCATATTTTTGGTAATATCTTTCGGTAAATTCGTTGATAAAAAGCTCAAGGTAATTTGGGGAAATTGCACTTGCGTGAGGCATTAGATAAAAATTGGGCAAAGTTCGCAAAGGTGAAGATCTTGGAAGCGGTTCTTTTTTAAATACATCTAAATATGCACTGGATATTTGGTTGTTTTTTAATGCCACAAATAATGCTTCTTCGTCAATTGAATTGCCTCTGCCAAGGTTATAGATTGATGATGTTGATTTTAAAAGTTTTATCCTTTCGGCATTTATAATATTGTCGGTTTTTTTAGTTGCCGGTGCTATTAAAACAAGATGATCTGCAGTCGGAAGAATATTATCGAGATTTTCAATCGTGGTTATGCAGTCATCATTGTCAAAAAAATCAGGTTTTTTAATCAATGTTTGCTTGACTCCGGTTATTTTTACTCCAAAAGGTTTTGCATATCTTGCTATCCATGTTCCTATATTGCCAAAGCCGATAATTACAAGGTGCGAATTCCGAAAAGGCTTCATTGTTTTGTTTAATTCCCTTCGTGGCCATTCGGTTGTTGTTCGTGCACAATAACTAATTCCTCTACATTCTGCAAGCATCATTCCGACAGCGGTTTCAGCCATTAATTCGCCATGGTATGAACAGTAATCTAAGGCAATATTTTCTGGAGGAATAACTTCAAAATAATCTTTGCCGGCAGCAGGGGTTATTATCCATTTTAGGTTTGGAGCGAGGGATAGCCATTCTTGTTTATATTTCCAAACAATGGCAATGTCTGTTTTGGATAAATTTTCGGTAAATTCTGCTTGGCTATGCGATACAGTTATTGTCGCATCCTTTATTTTGTTTTGCAGAGATAGCTTGTTGCCCTCGGAAAAGGAAAAACAATCTACTTCGTTGTGAGTTAGCCAAATATTTATATTCATATAATTTAACTATACGAAAAGAAATCATTATGTCAAAACTTGAAAAATAACTTTATTATTAGATGAAGAATATTACAATATCGAAATGAAACAATGTTATAAATGCGGAACAGAATGGACAGAAAAGCACACTCCTAACTTTAGGGATGAGTGTGAAAAATGTTTCACGCCACTTTGTGTTTGTAAAAATTGCAAGTTTTATCGTGAAGATTCTTATGAATGGTGTGCCGAAACTGAAGCACGGGCGGAGAAGCCAAGAGATTCGGAAGTTGCAAATAAGTGCGATTATTTTTTGATGAATGACAGACACGATGATATAGATAAAAATGCTAATAATGCAAAGCAAAAACTTGCAGAGCTTTTTGGTGACGATACTCCCATTGAAGAAAAAAAGGATGCAGATTGGATGAAGGTAGATAACAAAAAAAGTATAGATGATATTTTTAAAACTTAATTGATAGGAGAAATAATATGGCTGGACACTCCCATTGGGCAGGAATAAAGCATAAAAAGGCACTAAATGATGCTAAAAAGGGGAAAGTTTTTACCAAGATAGCTGCGCTTATTTATTCGGCAGTAAAAGAGGGTGGCGGACCTGACCCTGATATGAATCCTCGTCTTCGGTTGGTGCTTGAAAAGGGTAGAGCTGCGAATATGCCAAAAGACAATGTCAAAAGGGCAATTGACAAAGCGGCAGGAGTTGGGGGAGTTGCATATGAGCAAAACGTCTATGAGGGATATGCTCCATGCGGGGTTGCCATTCTTATTGAAACCCTAACCGACAATGGAAACCGAACCTTTCCTGAAATAAGAAAAATTATGGATAGTCGAGGTGGTAATCTCGGTAGCCCTGGTTGTGTTGCATATATGTTTACTATGAAGGGGATTATTGTTGTTAATGCAGAGGGAGTTGATGAAGATGAGTTGATGGACATTATCTTAGAAGCCGGCGCTGAGGATATGGAGAATTTGGGTGAAGTTTATCAAATAACAACCGCACCGGATGTCTTGCTTGATGTCAAAGCAGCATTAGATGCAAAAGAAATAAAAACCGAATCTTGCGAGCAATCTATGATTCCAAGCACGACTGTGCCGGTTGAGGGGGCAAGTGTAGAAAAAGTTCTAAAACTAATTGATGCCCTTGAAGACCATGATGATGTGCAAAATGTATATGCCAATTATGACATTTCAGATGAAGACATGGCTAAGTTTAGAGCGTAATTAGGAAACAAGGGACATGCAAAGCTCCTTTGCGTGTCCCTTATCCTTATTCCCTTACCGTAGTTGATGCGTAATTTAGTTAAAAATTAAAAGCTAAAAAGCATGTGCCCTTTTCGGGTATAAAATGAAGGTGCTTTAGCTGTCGCTAAAGGCAGTTTTGATAAGTTCCTTCTAC
>CAMZKK010000136.1 GCA_947311175.1 uncultured Planctomycetota bacterium
AGATTGATGCATTAGGGCTTGACAGGTCAATAGTTTCTGGTTGGAGCGGATTGTATTCGTTTATTCATAGCTTTATCGAGCCGTTTCAGGTTAAACCGTTTGGTTGGGTTAGTGATCCGTCATTTGCAATGTTTGGTTGTGTTTTACCAATGATTTGGGCAACCTCAGGTCCTGGATGTATTATATATTTAGCTGCGCTAAAAACTGTTCCAGAGGATTTGGTTGAAGCTGCAACCATTGATGGTGCTAGTTTTATTCAAAAAATCAGTTACATCACCTTGCCAAGAGTCAAGTTACTGATTCTCATTCAGCTAATGGGGGCAATTGTTGGTTCATTACGGGGTGGCACAGATTTTATTATAGCGATGACTAATGGTGGACCAAATGGTGCAACGAGAACATTGGGAATGGATATATTTGAGCGTGCATTTACCGAACTTGAATACGGATTAGGTACTGCCATGGGTTGGATTCTTGGTGGTATTATGATTACTATTGCGTGTTATCAAATGATTAAAATGTCTAGTTCAAAATTTAGAACTGCGGGTCAAACTGAAGATGAAAATAACGAAAAAGAATAAATATAGACCCAAAACGCTAATGACCCTTACTTGATTGAAAATGGAGAATAAAAAATGCCTGTAATAACAAAAATTGAAGCCAAAAGTCTAAAAGGACGGCTCTTTCATGCTGGAATAATTGTAGCCCTAATTCTTGGCAGCATTACGATGATTTATCCTTTTCTTATAATGATTTCTGGTGCGATGAGAAGCCAAATGGATCAGACTGATTTGGCAATTAAACCCAAATACTTTGATGACGACAATGAACTTAACAGAAAATTTATTGAGTCAAAGTATAATTTTGACTTTGCCTTACTTCGTCAATACCGCAGATGTGGAGACGGTGTTGATTTTCGCAATGTTTCACTCCCTAAAAAAGCAAATAGCAAACTAATTACAGAATGGTTTGATTATTTAAGTAAAAATGAACAACCTGATCATTGGCAAATTCTCGGGGGAACACAACACAATGATCCAATAGTTTCTTATGTTTACGATATTTATGTAAATCGATTAAAAAAGATTTATAATAATAACCTCAAGGCATTGTGTGATGACTTAGGAATACCGTTTACAACTTGGAATGAGTTAGATTGGCCTGTACCTAAATGGACAAGTTCACGCTATTCTAAAATGAAATCAAAGGCATTTGATGAATACATTAAACTTATGAGAGAAATGCCTCTTTCATATCGAGCTCCGGTTAATTTAACTACATTATTTTTCGTTAAAAGCATATTTCCTCGTTATGGTGATATTGGAGTGAAAAAATACAATGAAGCCCATAAAGTAAAACTCAATAGCTATAGTGAGTTTTTTATATCGCAAAAAATCCCTCCTAAGTCTCAACCGGTATTGAGAAAGGAATGGAAAGATTTTGTATTTGACGAGTTAAATCTTAGTTTTGTTCGAAGTGATGCAGCAGATAAAGAATATAGAGATTACCTCAAGAAAAAATACGAGACAATTAAAAACCTTAATCGTTTTCGTGCCGGCAATGAGGTCGCTTCTTTTTCTAGTATAACTCTACCGAAAGAAAAAGATTGGGTTGTTGAGTCTCGTAGGACTGACTATGGTGATTTCTTGAAAAGTATTGATGTTGAAAGAATACATTTAGTTGGTCCAGAATTTGGTTGGCATAAGTATATAATGACCAAATACGGTTCTATGAAAAATTTCAACACCGCAATTGATGAGAATTTTGCCATGTCGAATAATTGTGCAATACCGTTAAATCATATTGAGCGAAAATTTGTGGATGAAAATAAGTCTGACTTGAGATGGCGTTATGCCACTAAGAATTTCAGAATTGTTTGGCGTGGAATGGTGTCACAAGGAACCGCATTCTCCAATACATTTCGTTTTGTAGTGTATGCACTCTTTTTTGCCTTAACGGTTCAACCCCTTGCTGCCTATGCCCTGTCTCGTTTTCAGCCAAAGGGAACATGGAAAATATTATTTATTTTTGTGGCAACAATGGCATTCCCACCAATGGTAACTACTATTCCTGAGTTTTTGGTGTATAAAAAACTGCATCTTATAAATACAATTATAGGCTTGGCTATACCAATGAGCATCAACGGATATCTATTGTTCTTGCTGAAGGGATTCTTTGATTCCTTACCAAAACACCTTTATGAAGCAGCAACTATTGATGGTGCGTCTGAATTCAGAATGTTTTGGCAAATAACTATGATGATGAGTAAACCTATCTTGGCTGTTGTTGCCCTGCAAACTTTTGTTGGGGCATGGGCATCTTTCTTAATGCCACTTATCTTCTGTCCGGCAGAGGAAATGCAGGTTCTTTCTGTTTGGGTTCAGCAGTTCCAGTTAGGCTCCCCAACCAGTGCGGTATTTGCCTGTATTTTGATAGCAAGTATTCCAACATTGGTAATATTTATGTTTGCACAGCGAACAATTATGCGTGGAATTGCCGTTCCGTCAGAAAAATAATTATTGTTTATTTAGGCGGAGGTTGATAAAATCCTCCGCCTTTCTAACAGTAGTTATGAATTTAAGATTCGCAGATGGAATTTAGGCTCATTGTTAATTGTTATGTCCGAAAAGGGCACATGCTTCTTAATTTTTAATTAAATTCCGCACTAAATTCGGAATTTAGGTTAAACCATGTATAATTAAAAAGGAGTAACGATGAAGAGATATATCTTATCTTCCCTTTGTGTGATACTTGCATTATGCTTTCTGATTAAACATCCCTCGAGCATTTATGCCTCTGAAGAAAAAATAACGTTACGGATAGATAAGCTTCCTCTGCCTGGTCAGACCAGCGTGCAAAGTAAAATTGGACGCATAATTATAAAAGAATTTTCCAAGAAATACCCGCAATACATACTTAAACCCTTTCACTTTGCAACTCCTTCCGGCGGGAATGATCAAGGTTCATTGATGGCTATTGCAAGCGGTCTTCCCCCTCATGGTATTTATGTTAATTTCAGACAATCCTCGACCTACATTGATCATAAATTTTTATCTCCAATTGAGATTTTGTTAGCAAGAGTTTTGAGTGACAATCCTGCGGTTAGAGAAGTTACTGTTGATAACGAGTGGAAAGAAAATCCTACTAAAGAAGAAATTAAAAAGGCGTTACTTGTTTTAAAATCAGAAATCATCAGTTCTGTATGGCCTGTTACCTATCGGGCATCTCCAACAATCACTGATGAAGCGTCAAAGCAAAAACATGTTTGGTTTCTTCCGTTTAATTCATTAGTAAGAACCCTTATCTATCGTAAAGATTTATTTCAACACGCAGGTCTTGATCCGCAAGTACCACCGAAAACATGGGACGAATATATTTATTATTGTCGAAAAATAATGGCAATAAAAAGATGTTACGGCACTGTTATAAATAGAGGTGGGAGTGTAAGCTGGGGTGCGTATAGCTTTATGGTATCAAATGGGGTTAAGTATATAGATAGAGGAAAAGATGGAATGTGGCGTGCCTCTCTTAATACCAACGCGGCAGCGGAATCAATTTATTTTATCCTTCGTTTGTGTAGTGAAAAGTTTAAAGTTGGTGAAAATAACGAAATATATACTAGGGATATGAAGGATTACAAAAGCATAAAAGGTAGAGAGCTTACCGGTTGTGCCTATGCACCACTTGGGGGTGGAGACACCACACGAATGTGGGATATGGGGCAAATCGGTATGAAGGATACCTATCTGAATTTTAGAAACATCAAGTTTGACCCTTCACTAACGGCAGTTGCTCCCGTCCCAAAATCACCTACCGGAAAAGGAGCTGGAGAAATAAATGCAGCATCTATGGGGGTATTTGCCGGGTCTCCTAAAGAGGTTCAATTGGGGGTTATGAGATATCTGTGGTTTAGAAACAGCCGAGCAATGAAAAAGAAGTTTGTTGATGTTATGGTAAATAATGGCTTTGGTAAATTTCTAAACCATAAAATTCTTGCAGATTTTGGATATGATGACATTGTCAAAACAATACCGGAATCATTGAAAAAAACTGTCGATTATTCGTTTAAAAACGGAGTTCCTGAACCCTACGGAAAAAATACTCAACAAATCTACCACAAGGTTTCCATTCCAATCAACTGGGCATTGAATAGACCCGAGCTTCTTGAATTGCCAAAAGAAAATGCAATTGCTAAAATAAAGGCCCAATTAGATATTGCTGCGGCACGAATTGATACATTCATGCTGAAACAACTTACGCCAAAACAGCAGAAAAAACGTGATTTTTGGAGTAAGATAATGTTGCTTATCCTTTTAGGGATTTTTACAGCCAGTTTCATGTGGGCATGGCGTCACTTTAAAAAACAAGAAAAATTAATGGGGTTACAAGAAGTAAGATATAGTAAATTCTACAAGGCATAGTTAATGATGCTTCCCGGGTTATTCCTGCTGTTTTTCATTAATTATTTGCCTCTTATCTTGGGTGCTCCCATCGCATTTATGCGATATGAATTTGTTGCTGATTCTACTTTTGTTGGGGTGCAAAATTTTTCTTCCATTCTTTATGATACAAGATTTTGGGATTCAATATGGAAAACATTTTATTACGCAATTCTTGTGGTTGGTCTTGGATTTTGGCCACCTATATTGCTGGCAATAATGTTAGATGAGGTGCCAACTAATACCTTGAAATATATCTATAGAACGATTTTCTATCTACCGACAATTGTTAGTGGTATCATCATGGTATTTTTGTGGAAACAGCTCTACAACCCATCTGAGGATGGATTTCTTAATCAAATCATTATGTCGGTCAACACCTTTGGGCCTGTGGCAGCAACTGTCGTAAAGTTAATCTTAATTACATTCTGGTTGTCATTGGTAGGTTTTGTTATCTACTGTTTCTTTAAATTAAAAGAATTGAGCATTCCTGTAAGAGGAGCTATTCTTGCCTTTGCTTGTGCCTTGATTGTGGTGACGGTTTCTCCCTTTATTGATGCTTGGATTGGTCCATCTGACCTTATTATTGAAGCAAGAAATTTGGTTAAATCAGAGGTTAGTGGTTGGAGTGGGCTACTTGCATTTTTAACTAATTTTTACGGGACTTTTGATGTTAAAGCCTTTGGGTGGGTTAGTGATGCAAGTTTTGCAATGTTTGGATGTGTCCTTCCAATGGTTTGGGCTGGTGCTGGTCCGGGATGTATCATCTATCTCGCTGCTTTAAAAACTGTCCCTGAAGACCTTGTTGAAGCAGCAACAATTGATGGGGCAAGCTTTATTCAAAAAATAAGTTATATAACTCTACCAAGGGTTAAATTGTTGATTCTGATTCAATTAATGGGGGCGATTGTTGGAGCTTTGCGTGGAGGAACAAACTTTATTATTGCAATGACCAATGGCGGTCCTAATGGTGCAACTCGAACATTGGGAATGGATATCTTTGAAAGAGCATTTACTGAATTAGAATATGGCGTAGGTAGTGCGATGGGCTGGATTCTCGGTGGAATTATGATTGTAATTTCATGCTACCAAATGATTCGGATGTCACAATCTAAATTCAGAACAGCAGATCAAGCAGAAAGAGAAAAAAACGACAACAAGCAATAACCTACTTCTAACAATTGGATTATAATAAAATAGTTAATCGCTGGAGAATAACACATGCCCGTACTTACAAAAATTGAAGCTAAGAGCCCAAAAGGAAAGCTATTTCATCTTGCAATTATCGTCGCATTGTTTGTTGGAAGCGTTACCATGATTTATCCTTTTCTCTTGATGTTTTCAAGTGCAATGCGAAGCAAAATGGATGAGAAGGATATGAGTATTGTTCCTGTTTTTTTGAAAGATGACGATGAGCTAAATCGAAAATTTCTTGAAACCAAATATGATTTTAATTTTGTAACTGCACGAAATTATAGAAGAGTTGGTAAAGGCATAGATTTCAAAAATATTGCAATTCCTGCAAAAGCCAACAAGTCACTTGCTGCAGAGTGGACCAAATTTATTAAAAAAAATAAACTTCCTAATCATTGGCAAGTCCTTGGCGGAACATTGCATTATGGACCGGTAGTTTCTCAAGTTTATGATATCTATTTAAAAAGAGTAAAGAAGGCATATAACAATGATCTAAAAAGTCTATGTGAAGAATTAGGAATACCATTTGCTGTATGGGATGAATTTGATTGGGGGATTCCTCTATGGACCAGCACAAGGTATTCGGTAATGAAGTCAAAGGCAATGGATGAGTATATAAAGTTAATGAATGAATTGCCATTGGCATATCGCAGTCCAATTAACCTAACAACTACATTTCTGACAAATGTAATCTTTATTAAATATGGTAATACTAATGTTACTAAATATAATTTAGCTCATAAAATTAAAATTAAAAATTATGACGAATTTCAATTACCACAAAAAATTCCTCCTAAAACTCAACCTTGCTTGCGTGAGGAATGGAAGGATTTTGTGTTTAATTCCATTAATGTAAGTTTTGTAAGAAGTGACGCCTCCGATGAAGAATACCAGTCATATCTTAAAAAAACTTATAAGAGTATAGATAAATTAAATCATTATCGGATTGGGTTTGAGGTTAAAGATTTTACAGATATTTCGTTGCCTAAAGATGACGAGTGGATTACATCTACCATTCGTTTTGATTATGAAAATTTTTTAAAGCAAATTGACATTGAAAGGATATATCTTGTTGGGCCGGAATTTATGTGGCAAAAATATCTTGCCCGTAAATATAAATCTGTCAAACAGCTTAATTCTGCATTAAATACGAATTATATGGCAATTAAAGATTGCACAATGCCTATTAGTCATATTGAAAAATTGTATGTTGATAGCCATAAATCAGAATTAAGAAAGAGGTATGCCCTTCGTAATTTTAAAGTTGTATGGAAGGGCGCGGTTTCACAGGGACCTGCTGTTAAAAATACATTGCTGTATGTTTTCTATGCACTACTTTTTGCTCTTACCGTTCAGCCTTTGGCTGCTTATGCCCTTTCTCGTTATCAACCGAGAGGGATGTGGAAAATCTTATTTATCTTTGTTGCTACAATGGCGTTCCCACCAATGGTAACAACCATACCGATGTTCTTGATTTACAAAAAATTACATTTGATTAATACCATTGTAGGATTGGCTTTGCCGGTGTGTATTAACGGATATTTGCTATTTTTGTTAATAGGATTTTTTGACTCTCTTCCTAAGCACTTCTATGAGGCAGCTACGATTGATGGAGCTTCTGAATTTAGAATGTTCTGGCAGATAACGATGATGATGAGTAAGCCTATTTTGGCAGTAGTTGCCCTCCAAACATTTATTGGGGTTTGGGCATCATTTATGATGCCACTTATTTTCGCTCCGGCAGAAGAAAAACAAGTTCTTGCCGTTTGGGTTCATCAGTTCCAGCTTGACGCCCCAACAAGTGCGGTATTTGCCTGTATCTTAATTGCAAGTATCCCAACGATGGTAATCTTTATGTTTGCCCAAAGAACAATTATGCGTGGTATCGCCGTACCATCTGAAAAATAAACTTAAATTCCACAGTAAAGCGGAATTTAATTGACAATTAAAAATTAAGGTGCTTTAGCTATTGCCAAAGGCGATTTTAATAATTTTTTCAAAAGATAGGGAGAAGATATGATTTTAACAAATATAGATAGCGTACCTGGAAAAGAAATTGTAGAGCACTATGGCTTGGTCTCTGGCTCAACTGTTAGAGCTAAGCATGTAGGACGCGATATTATGGCAAGCCTTAAGAATATTGTGGGTGGAGAGTTAAAGGGATATACCGAACTTTTAAATGATTCGCGACAAGAGGCAATGAAGAGAATGATTAGTCAGGCAGAGGAACTCGGGGCAAATGCAATCATAAATATTAGATTTTCTACATCTTCAGTTGCTCAAGGGGCTGCTGAGCTTTATGCATATGGAACCGCAATAAAAATTACTGGGGTTGAGTAATGGATATTGTTATTAATTTAGTAGTCGCATTTTTACCCATCTTAACAGCTATAATTGTTGGCTCTATTCTTGAACGCAATCACTTCAAGTCAATAAGAGAAAGAGAAAATATGTTTATTAATCTCCCTTGTATTCCCAGTAAGAATATCGAGGACAAACCCATTATGCATTCAGAATTAGTTTATGGCTCAACCGTAGTTTCTCTTGATTATTTCAAACGATTCCTTGCGGGATTAAGAAATATTGTGGGCGGAAGAGTCCGTTCTTATGAAGGCATGGTTGATAGAGGAAGACGAGAAGCTATTTTACGGATGAAAGCAAAATGTAAAGGAGCAAATGCTATTATTAATTTTCGAATGGAGACTTCAACAATTTCTAAGACGGGACGAGGAGGTGCTCGGAAGATTGGTTGCATTGAAGTCATTGCATATGGCACAGCCATTACTTATTCTAAGGATGAATGATTTTGAGGTTTGTTCAGAAGGAGCTGAAAGACACCGCTGATATCAATGCGGGAAATATAAATCAAGTTACCGAATTATTAAAATTAGCTTTTATCCTCTCGATAGTCTTATTTGTTGTATATTTAATTGTGGGCTTAATTGTCGATACCGTAGTAAGTAATATTAGTGTCGATAGCGAAAAGCAAATATTTCGCAGTGTCAGCCATTTGATTACTCAAGACAATACTCTTGACAATAAATATAAATCAAAGCTTGTTCGACTAAACAAAATTTTAGTTA
This sequence comes from uncultured Planctomycetota bacterium, assembly GCA_947311175.1. Classification (GTDB taxonomy): domain Bacteria; phylum Planctomycetota; class SZUA-567; order SZUA-567; family JAFGNG01; genus CAMZKK01. The sequence continues at coordinate 8,717 of CAMZKK010000136.1, forward strand.
AAATCACTCAACATCCCGATGTCCCGTCATTAGACTATCATTTAGTAGTACAGGAAAATAACAAAATAAATGCATTTGCCGTTCCTGGCGGGAAAATAATTTTAACAACCGCTCTTGTAGACTCTTTAAAATCCGATGTATCCTATGCCTTTGTACTAGGACATGAATTAGGTCATTTTAAAAATCGTGATCACCTAAAAGGGATAGGTAGGGCAATTGGAATAAGAATTTGTTTTGCCTTGGTTTTTGGAAATTCAGGAGGAGAACCACTCTCCGCAAACGCAATAAATCTTTTACAAAAAAAATACTCTCGAATTCAAGAGGAAAAAGCTGATGAATTTGGTGTTAAATTAGTATATTATGCCTATGGTAAAACTAAAGGAATGGATAAGCTTTTTAATATTTTAAAAGGAAAAAATGAGATTCCAAATTGGGCATATATGTTTTCCACTCATCCAAATATTGATGACAGGATAAGCAATCTCAAAAAGTATGCCAAAGAAATTCAGCAGGAAAAATAATTTTATTCAACCTAAATTCAGAAGTTATACCAGAAGAGGGCATGTGATGCAGAATTTAGGTTTAAGCGGCTTTCTTTGTAAATAACAAAAAAGACCTTACTTTAAAAGTAAGGTCTTTTTTTTATATTGGAGCGGGCGAAGAGATTCGAACCCTCGACATCCACCTTGGCAAGGTGGTGCTCTACCATTGAGCTACGCCCGCAATTGTTTATCAATTGCTAAAAGTTAGGACTTATTATATAGAACTTTTCTAAAAGTCAATAACTTTCATATAATAATTATTTAAAGTTTTTGTTCAAATAGTTCCTCTTCTGCTTTGTTTGACCAAAATGCTCCATCAAGGGCATTGAATGCTTCTTGACAGCTTTTTTCTAAATCTTCAGGTTGTTGCAGCGGTATGTTTTTCAAGTGAGGATAAATGACTATTTTCCCTGGATAGGTTCCTTCTTTTACCGCTTTTATTCCTTCCCATGCTTGGTAAATGTCACCAATACCGACAAGGGATTTGTTGGTTTTGAGGCATCCGCTTTCTGTTTTGTTTAGTGCATCTTTTATTGCTTCCATTGATGAACCGGATGAACCGATAATTCTCGCATTTTTTGTTGGAAATTCATTTAGCGGTATCGTCGCAATTGTTCCTAATGGTACGCCGGCAAAGATATTCATTACACATCCTTTACCCATAAATCTGGCAGCTTGCTCTACGAGAGGGGCAATCGGTGCCATAATTACAATATCGTCGTATAATCCATTTTCTGAAAAATCTCGAATCTGTTTTTCGAAATTATCACAGGTCATAGGGTTGAGGCATGTAAGTTCAATATTATTGCTTTTAGCAATCGGACCGAGGCGTTTTTTCATATAGGCAAGGCGTTCATCAGATACATCAGAGCAAATTATTTTTGCCGGTGCATTGTGAATTTCCAACGCACGCTGAACATGCATTTGTCCCATTGGTCCGGCAGCACCAATCATCCATGCGGTTCCACCTTTTTTGAAATCTTTTCGTGTGTTGTTGTTATATATTTCCGCAACTGTGCCAAATATTGCGCCAACGTGGCGGGTGTCCTTGTAGTGGATACTGCCAATATCAATCTTAGCTGTTGGCATCTCGCCAACCATACACATAATTCCGTATTGAGCAAGATTCTCATCGCAACACTCAGCTAATTCGCTGTCAATCTTTCCGGAAATGATAATGTCATCAAAGCCGTTCATCGCTTCCGCTTTAATTTCTGCCGGAGTTGCAGATATTATTTTTGCATCACTTATGTCTATCCCAATTATTTGAACAGAGCCGGCAATTACAATTCTTGCTGGCGGTCCGTTTTCATAACTTTCAGAAAAATCTATTTCGTAATCTTCTTTGGTTGAAACAATTAGCAAGCTTCCGTTTGCTTTTGGTTGAGTTCTTTGGGCAATGTTGTATGCAGATTCCACGCAGGTCCATGGCTCAACTAAGGCAGCTTCGCCATAACCGGTTTTATCTTGAAGAGGCAGGAGATAGCAGCCATCATCACCATCTATAATGTTTTTTCCCGCATAGGTGTATTGCGCCAATGCGCCTCGCTGAACATAGCCAAATGCCATTTGCTTTCCATTGACATGGATGTCTGGCTGAATAAGATATCGTTCACCAATCTTAAACTGACCAATTCGATTTTTGCCAACAGCAACTAC
>CAMZKK010000137.1 GCA_947311175.1 uncultured Planctomycetota bacterium
GGAGTATAACGATGCTCATGCTGCACTTCGTGGCTTTGCCCAGAGCAAATTAAAATCTTCATTAATATTATCAGCCGGCAACGTTATCGGATTAGAACAGTCCGGGCATATTCACAATATCGGCTATGAATTATATTGCAAACTCTTAGACCGAGTAGTAAGGGAATTGAAGGGTGAAAAATGTGACGAGAAAGAACCGGTAGAATTTGAATTAGGAACGCATGCCTATATCCCTGAAGATTATATTTCTCTTGAACAGGAACGCCTCAAAATATATCGAGACCTTGCACAATGCTCCAGCCATGAAGAAATAACAATTATTTGCAACTCCATCAAAGACAGATTTGGCAAACTCCCTGAACAAGTAAAGCAACTAATTGAAGATGAATCTTTAAGAATCAGAGCCAAAAATATTGGGGTAAATTATTTCGGGACATTAGAACGAGCAATCGTTATTGGATTCACTACTGAAAAAGAAGACGAAAATAAAAAGATTTTATCTTCTTACGATTTTAAAGGTAGAAAATTAACCAGCCTAAAAGACTTTCGCTACCGCTTCGGCTTAGGATACTACGAAAATGAATGGGATGGCTACCACCGAGAACTTGCCGACACCGCCCTAAGGGTAATTGAAGCTAAATCTCGCAGTTAGCACAGAATCAACACTTAACAATCAACAATTAATTATTACTGTTTTGCATACTCAATCGGGTCATTAACGCCAACGTCGGCAAATGCCTTTAATCTAATTATACAGGAATCACATCGTCCGCAAGATTTGCCATTCGAGCTTGGAGAATAACAGGAGTGAGTTAGCGAATAATCAACATCAAGACTTAAGCCTAAACTAATAATTTCAGGTTTGGTTAAATCAATTAGTGGAGCATTAATTTTTATTGCATTGCCCTCTATCCCTGCCTTTGTTGCAAGAGATGCTAAATTTTGAAACATCTCAATAAATTCCGGTCTGCAATCGGGATAACCGGAATAATCGATAGCATTAACCCCAATAAAAATATCTCTTGCCCCAAGCACCTCCGCATAACCTAAGGAGATTGAAAGAAAAATAGTATTTCTTGCCGGCACATAAGTTATCGGTATGCCTACTGACTGCTTACCGTTATCTCTCTGAGGAACATCAATATTATCGGTTAATGCAGAACCACCAATCGCACTAAGGTCAACCGATACAAACTTATGCTCAACACAAGAAAATTGCCTCGCAGTTTTTTCTGCAGCGAGAAGTTCGCAAGAATGACGCTGTCCATAATTAACGCTCAATGCATAAATATCAAATCCTTTATCCTTGGCAACTGCGGCAACTGTTGCCGAATCAAGTCCACCGCTAATCAAGACTACCGCCTTTTTATTATTCATATTTTATTCCTTTGATGCCTCAATCAGATTTTTCAATATTCGTGAGGCGTTACCAGAATCAACTGAATCAACAGCCATCTTAAAACCTTCATCAAGATCTTCTGCAAGTTCAGCCACATAAATAGCGGCGGCAGCATTTAAGACAATAATATCTCTTGCCGAGGTATGCCTACCGGCAAAAACTTCAGCAATCATTTCTGCACTTTCTTTTGCAGAATTCACTCTGATTTCATCAAGCAAAGAACGTTTTAGTCCGAAATCTTCCGGGGCAATAACCATAGTTTTCACCTCGCCATCAACCAAAAAAGCCATAGTAGTTTCATCAGCGATGGTTATTTCATCCAACCCATCATGACCATGCACGACAAGAGCTTTTTCAATCCCGATTGATTTAAGTACATAGGCAATCGGCTCGACAAGTGCGGATGAAAAAACTCCCATCACTTGATGTTTAGCCTTCGCCGGATTAGTTAATGGTCCTAAAATATTAAAAATTGTTCGAACCCCCATCTCTTTTCTCGGACCAATCGCAAACCTCATTGCATCATGCAATAGAGGAGCAAATAAAAAACCAATCCCCACCTCCTTGATACATTTCTCAACCGTATCTTTTGAGGCATTAATATTTACCCCAAGCTCCTCTAATACCTGAGAAGAACCTGAAGAGCTACTAACCGAGCGATTACCATGTTTTGCTACAATTGCCCCTGCACCGGCAGCTACTATTGCGGCAGCGGTAGAAACATTTACGGTATAATGTTCATCACCTCCGGTTCCACAAGTATCAATTACATTATCTGGAGCATCAATGTGAGTAGCCTTACTTCTCATCACAGAAGCAGAGCCGGCAATCTCCTCAATCGTCTCTCCCTTCATCCTAAGTGCGGTAAGATATGCCCCTATTTGGGCATCGGAACACTTACCCGCCATAATCATATCCATAACGTTTGCTGCCTCTTCAAAGCTAAGATTTTCACCATCAATGACTTTGGCGATTGATTCCTTAATCATTTAATTACCCCCTTTTGTTTGCGTGTCTATCCCCAAAATTTCCTTTGATTCATTACTCAAAGCAATTCGCTCAGGAATTATTTTTACATACTTATTTCCAGTCAAATAATAATACATAGTCAAAACAATTATTACCACAGTTGAAACAGTAAATAAACTAATAAAAATCAGTCCCAAAATATTCAAAATATCCATCGCAATCCTCTGATAAAAGCAACCGAAAATAAATAATCAATCATTTATAATTCTGACAAAACCTATTATAGAGGGCAATAACAAAAAGGACAAAAATATAGAATAAAGTAATTGGGATAGATTACCGGGCAGCAATCCTTCTTGTTTTCTTTTCTCTTTCTAAATAAAAACGATATCAAGAATTTGTTTTTTATTCATTTATTGCTATGAATTTTTGCCCTCATTAGTAAAATAAAAGGCTAATTAAAACTTGATAATGACTTTTATTTTAATATAGGTAAACAATAATGACAATTACGAAAGCAACAATAATTGGTGATGGTGGCTGGGGAACAGCAATTGCTATTTTACTTGCCGAAAATGGATTAAAGGTCAATATGTGGGGACATGACTCTCAGTATCTTGGTAAAATGGCAAAAGAAAGAGAAAATACAAAATTCTTACCTGGTTTCTCTTTCCCAGATAATCTTTCGTTCTGCAAAGACAGCAAAGAAGCGGTAGCAGATGCAGAGATTATAGTTATTGCCATTCCTACTCAATTTTTAAGAACAACACTATCGCCATTCCAAGAATTAATACATGCAAAAAAAGAAACGCTTATTTGCTCTCTGACAAAAGGAGTTGAAAAAGGCACAATGGCACGTCCCTCAAAAATCATCAAGGAAATCCTTAATATTGACCAAGTTGCGGTTTTAAGTGGACCAAGCCATGCCGAGGAAGTGGCAAAGAATCTGCCGACAAGCGTAGTCATTGCGGAAAAAGATGAAAACTATGCGGCAAGATTGCAATCGGTTTTTACAAATTCTAATTTTCGAGTTTACACCTCTTCAGACATTGTTGGCGTAGAACTAGGGGGGGCATTGAAAAATGTAATTGCGGTTGCGGTTGGTATATGCGAAGGACTTAAA
>CAMZKK010000138.1 GCA_947311175.1 uncultured Planctomycetota bacterium
CCCAACCTTTAAATTGAATGCAAGGCCGGTAGATGTGGTGTCTGCAAAAACAGGGGCGTTGAATGAAGGGCATAACTATCTTGCTTTGGTTGAGCCTATTCAAACTGCGGAAGTCTCTTCACGGGTTACAGCGGTTGTTCAAAAAATTAATCATCAAGAAGGTGATTTTGTGAAAGCGGGAGATGTTTTGGCGGCTCTTGATGACAAGCAAATCTCTGATAACATCGCAATCATTAATGCCCAAATAAATCAAGCAAAGGCAGAACATGAAGCAAATAAAGCAGTTTTAGATTCTTTGAAAAAAACTGCCAATTATTGGATGGTTGAAAAAAAACGAAATCAAAAATTATTTAAAAATAACGTAATCACAAAATCAAAATTGCAAGCGGTTGAAGAGCAGTTTAATGTTGCTACCGGAAAATCACTTAATGCCGAGAAAAAATTGCTGGTGATAAAGCAACAAATCAATGGTTTGAATAGGAAAATTGATGAACTTAAAACCACAAAGGAATATTATAAAATAAGAAGTCCATTTGATGGTTTGATATCTGAAAAATATATTGATGACGGTGATTTGGCAACCATTGGCAAAAAATTATTTTCAGTAGAAGACAAGGCATCCCTCAAGTTAAGTTTTGATATTCCACAATCTGATTTAACCAATATAAAAAAAGGACAAACCGCAAATTTTGTTTTTTGTCATAAAGCCTATCGTGCGGTTGTCAGTAGGATTTATCCAAAATTAAATAGGGCAAGAATGTTGACTGTTGAGGCGGTGTTAAAAGATAAGGTGAACTTGCCACTTGGCGCATACATTAATCTGTCAATCATATTTAAGGTTTATTCTGACAAAATAATTATTCCAATTCGAGCAATTGTTAATCAAGGGACCTCCCATCCGATTGTCTTTGTGGTTAAGGATAAAACTGTTTTCCGCAAGGCAATAAATGTTTTGGGGACGGCAGAAGATTTTGCAGCTGTTGAGGGGATTGATGAGGAAGATAGAGTGATTGTAAATTCTTTTCTTGGTTGGGCACAGCTTTCCGATGGAATGAAGGTGGAGATTAAATAATGAATATTTCTGATTTTTCAATTAAATCACCGTATTCGGTAATTTCGGTTTCGTTATTGATTGTAATCTTGGGGCTGTTTGCTTTTTTTAGAACTCCAACCGATTTGTTCCCGGATACAACTCCTCCGCAAGTGGTGGTTGTTACGGTTTGGCCGGGTGCCGATGCCGATGATATTACTGATAAAATAACCCAGATTATTGAAAAGGAATTAAATTCTCTAAGCGGATTGAAAAGAGTTACCAGCACTACTCGTGATGAGGTCTCTTCAATCAATGCCGAGTTTTATTATGATAAATCGTTGGTTGATGCAACCTTAGATGTGCAAAATGCGGTTAGTCGGATTAAAACTTTACTCCCAAAGAATATTCTTGAGCCAAGAATTTATCGGATTAGTGATGCGACAAAACCATTGCTGACAATTGCGTTGTCACCGAAGAAAGATAGCGTTAAAACCCTTTCTCAAGTTAGGCTTTTGGCTGAAAATCAAATTGAAGATTCCTTGTTGAATATAAGTGGAGTTGCGGATATTGATGTCTTTGGGGCAAACAAACCGGAAGTTAAGGTGATGATTTCAAGGGAAAAATTGGTTGGAAATGGCTTGACTTTAAATGCCGTTATCGCAGCTCTTGCCCAAAATAATATCTCTTTACCGGCAGGGGTTATTTATTCTGATAAAAAAGAATATCAGATAAAGATAAGTTCCGAATATAAAAAAATGTCAGACATTGAAGACACTCCGATTGTATATCGAGAAAACGGAATATTGAGAATTAGAGATGTTGCAACGATCAAATTGTCAACTGCCGAGGCTAGAAGTATTTATCACGGTAACGGTAAGGCAGCGATTGCGATTAATGTGTTGCGGGCAGAGCATGGGGACACGGTTGCGGTTATCAAAAATATTAAGAGTCATTTGCCAAAACTAAAAAAAGAATATCCTGATTTGGATTTTATTATAACTGATGATCAACAGCCAATTATTGATTTGAATGTAAATGGAATGCGTTCTTCCTTGATTCAGGCAATCTTGCTGACAATTATGGTGATTTTTTTGTTCCTTGCCGATATTAGAACAGCCTTGATTGTGTCAATCAGTATTCCTCTGGCATTCCTTTCAAGTTTGATTGTGTTGTGGTTTAGTCCATATACGTTAAATATGGTCACTCTTTCCGGCTTGATTATTTCGGTAGGAATGGTGGTTGATGGCTCGATTGTTGTTTTGGAAAATATCTTTCGCCATTATCAAAATGACAAAGATAAAAATTCTTTCAATGCAGCCAAGGTCGGAGCTAAAGAGGTTTCGCTTGCTACCACCGCTGGAATGCTTACAACAATTGTTGTCTTGGTTCCGGTTATGTTTGCCGGTGGTTATACTCAACAGACAATGCGTCCGTTAAATATGATGATATCTGCCACTCTTGTTGCTTCGCTTTTAGCAGCACTTACCGTTGTTCCTTTGATGGCGTCAAGGCTTCTTTCTCATGGCGTGCATAAACGGAATTTTATTGAAAGGTTAGCATCTATTACCGATGTTGCGGTAGAGAAGTTGGGCGATATATATATTTTTATCCTGAAGGGTGCATTGAAAACCAGATGGTTGGTAATTATCCTTTCTCTTGCTTTTTTGATGATAACTATGAAAAAGGTAAAACCGTTACTTGGTGGAGAATTGATGCCAAAGATGGATACCGGGATTGTTAATGTGTTTTTTGAAACCCCAACCGATTTTACTCCTGATATGGTAGAAGGTGTTCTTTCGAGAATAGAGGACAAAATTTATGAAACCAAAGGCGTTGTTAGTATGTCGGCAACCGTTGGTTCAGAGCCGGGGGAAATAAGTTTTGGTGGTGGAGCTACCACTGCCCAAAGTGGCAAGATAAAGGTGGTGTTGGTTGATCGCCTACATCGAAAATTGGATATTTGGAAGATTCAAGACAACTGGCGAAAACAACTAAAAGGGGTTTTCGGATTGAAAACCTTGCAGATTAGCGAATATGGTGCAACCCCACTTTCTACAACGAGGGCACCACTTGATATAATTATTAGCGGACCTGATGCCAAAGTCCTTGATAAGCTAACGATAAAAACCTTGAAAGCACTTGACAATACTCCAGGACTGATAGATGTAAGGCGAAGCTGGAGAATTGATAAACAAGATTGTCGAGTTATAATAAATCGAGATCTTGTTGCATTTTATAAAATCACTCAATCTGATATAGCGAAGGAGTTAAAGACTGCGGTAAAAGGGCAGGTCGCAACAGCAATGAGACTTGATGGCTATCTTGATATCCCAATTTTGGTAAAGTATTCGGGAAAAGATATTAAAAATCCAAGTCAATTAAAAGATGTTTATATTCAAACAAAATTAGGACAAGTACCTCTCCGTTCTCTTGCCGAGATAAAACCATTTCGGAATCAGCCATTTATTACCAGAGAGCGTCTTTCGCCAACCATTGATATTACCGGTATTAATCGAGGATATACAATTGGTCATGTAACCGAGATGGTGCAAAAGAGAATAAAAAATATAGAGGTTCCCCATGGCTATAAGATTGAGGTAGCAGGCTCGGCCGTCGATATGAAAACAGGTCAAGGAGAGATGGGCAGGGCATTGGTTATCGGAGTGGTTTTGCTTTTCATTTTATTGATTGCTATGTTTAAATCATTTTTTCATCCAATTACAATTATGGCATCTATTCCTTTAGCGGTGGCTGGAGGTCTTTGGGGATTATTGATTTTTGACAAGCCAATGTGTAAACCGGCAATGATGGGTTTGATTTTGCTCGGCGGAACCATTGTCAACAACAGTATTCTTTTGTTGGATTTTATTATTAATGCCAGGGCTAATGGAATGACTAAGTATGAGGCAATTATCCATAGTGTAAAATTACGCCTTCGACCAATCTTGATGACAACGGTATCAACTATTGTTGGACTTACTCCTCTGATTTTTGAATTTGCGGTTGGCTTAGAAAGAATGAGCCCGTTAGGAATTGTTGCAGCTTGCGGATTAATGGTTGGAACATTTTTAACCATGGTGGTGATTCCGGTTGTGTATTCCTTGATGGATAGTTTTAATGAAAGAGTGAAACAATTTTTTGGTTTTATGTTTAATTGAGAAAGAGAGGATTGAAATGAAGATTCAGATTTTAGGAACAGGTTGTCAGAAGTGTTTGCAGTTGGCAGAAAATACCGAAAAAGCAGCGAGTGAGCTTGGGCTTGACTATGAAATTGAAAAGGTGACAGATATCAATCAAATTATGTCATTCGGGGTAATGATGACACCTGCATTGGCAGTTGACGGCAAGGTACTTGTTAGTGGCAAATTACCGAGCGTTGAAGAAGTGAAAGAGCTTTTGGGAGATTCATAATGAATATCAAAAAAATAGTAACTTCGTGCCTATTGATATTTGTTTTTGGTAGTATTCTAATTATGGTTACAAGAGAGATTAAGAACAAAAAGGCGGTGTCCAGTAATTATAAAAGCGATAGACTCGTAACTGAAAAAAATATAAGTCCAAGAATAATTGTATATTATTTCTATGGAAAAAGACGTTGTTCAACCTGTCTTAAAATTGAAAAGTATACAAAAGATGCCCTTGAAAAGAAATTTTCAAAGGAAATGAAAGCCGGAATATTAAAGTTTGATGCTTTAAATATTGAAGACAATAAAAATGAACATTTTGTAAGTGATTACAAATTAGAAACTAGAACGGTGGTTGTCTCACAACAAAAAGATGGCACGGAAATTAATTGGAAAAATCTATCAAAAGTTTGGACTTTTGCTAATGATAAAACAGCTTTTATTGATTATATTCAAGTTGAGGTAAGCAAACTGATGGATGTTGCTAATGAATGACTTTTTAATAATCGTTACTTCTGTTTGCTGGTTGGGGATTTTAACCGCAATCAGCCCTTGTCCTTTAGCGACAAATATTGCTGCCATTTCATTTGTAAGCAAAAAAATAACCAATCCTAAACGTGTTTTTTGGGCAGGTATTTTTTACGCAACGGGAAGGGGTTTAACCTATACTGTACTCAGTTCAAGTATTGCCTACTTTGTGTTATCCACTCCTGAGATGTCTCATTTTCTTCAAAAATATACCACAATGATTTTAGGTCCTATCTTAATCATTGTTGGAATGATTTTACTAAATCTTTTAAGTTTTAATGTTAATTTACCTGTCATAAGCCATAATAACCAGTCAAAAATCGGAGATTCTGGTCTTTGGGGAGCATTTGCCCTTGGCGTTATTTTTGCTCTATCTTTTTGTCCCATCTCAGCCGCTATTTTTTTTGTGTCTCTCTTGCCAATAATTATCAAATCTAACAGCCCTGTCACCCTCTCGCTGATTTACGGAATTTCTACATCTTTGCCGGTTTTGGTTTTTTCTTTTAGCATAAGTTTAAGTGCAGAAAAGATAGCCAAAAGATTTAACGTTATAACTATATTTGATAAATGGGCGAGGGGTATTACAGGTATTGTTTTTATTCTTGTTGGAATTTATTATACATTGGTATCTGTTTATTGATAGAATTAAAGAGAAACCTAATTAGCAAGGGATAGGTGTATGATAATGACATGCAAGAATAAGGGGCGGTAATTTGCTTTCGCCCGTTTTTTTTTTTTGAGGTAAATGAAAAAAGAAATTATGGATACTGAAACTTTAAAGTTATTTGTGGAAAATATTTGGTCAACAACCTTGGCACTGTCGTTTTGGTTGTTGGTGGGGTTGCTGATAGCAGGGATTTTACATGTAATTGTTCCTGATTCATTTGTTAGGCGACATCTCGGGCATAGTAAAGGAGCTTGGGCCGTTTTTAAGGCAGTGATTTTTGGGGTGCCGATGCCATTATGTTCTTGCGGAGTAATTCCTGCCGCCCTTGGAATAAAAAAACAAGGGGCTGGCGATGGTGCGTCTATTGGTTTTTTGATTAGCACTCCACAGACGGGAATAGATTCCATTATGGTTAGTGCCTCAATGCTGGGATTGCCATTTGCGATTTTTAAGCTTGCAAGTGCGTTTGTTATTGGAATTGCAGGGGGGTTGTGGGCTTATTTTTTTGATGAAAATGATATTGAAAACCCGAAAAATAATGAAGATAAAAATAACGACAATAAAAAAAGAGGTTTTGCAGATATCTTTGTCTTCGCCATTGATGATTTATTGAAAATGGTGTGGAAGTGGTTGGTCTTTGGAGTGATTATTTCAGCAGCCATTAGCACTTGGTTGCCTCATGATTTTTTTACAAATTATTTGCCGGATAATATAATCGTTGAGATGTTGATTGTCTTGTTGATTTCTCTTCCGATGTATATTTGTGCCACCGCATCGGTTCCAATTGCTGCTGCCTTGGTTACTGCCGGAATGCCAACTGGTGCAGCTCTTGTGTTTTTAATGGCTGGACCAGCCTCAAATGTTGCCACCATTGGTGCAGTGTATCGGGCATTTGGTTTAAAAAAATTAATGATTTATTTAATTTCGGTTGTTGTCGGTAGTATGCTCGGCGGACTAATCTTTGATTCTGTTATTAATCCGGCTATTCCTACCCAAGAAATGCAATTAATGAACACCGACTCAATGATTGCAAATATTTCCGCAATTATCTTAGTCGTAATGTTGTTGCGTTTTCTAATCTTGGATATCAAATCATGGCTAAGAGAACGAATCAAAGCAGATTATAATACCGAGAGCAAAGTGCTTACTGTTGATGGAATGACATGTGATGGATGTGCTTCTAAATTAAAAACAGCACTAATGCTATTACCTACAATTCAGAATGTAAAAATAACTTTGTCTAACAAGCAGGTTGAAATATTTGGACAATATTTGCACCATTCCAAAATCGAAGCCACCATTGTTGATGTCGGATTTAGAGTGGAAAACAAATAATCAATTAACTAAATTTCGCAGTTGGAATTAACAATGAACAAGGGTGTCTGTTAATATATAATCCCCCATAATCTAGTTAATCCAATCAATTAATCCACAATAGGGGATAATACTTTCATTTCTATATTTGATGTTTTTGTCTATAATTAATTAGGCTTGCGTTGAAAATGGCGATTAATAAAATCAATTCTATAATGAAAATAATGAGAAACAAAATATGAAAAATAAAATTGCTTTGTCTTTCATTTTTGCAACATTTATTTTATTTATAAATGGATGCTCTAATGATAAGTTAAAGATTTCAAACTTGCATGCATTGCATAACCTAAATCCATTTTCTAAAGATTATGAAGACAAGGTGATTGAGTGTGGTCCGGTTCTTGGCTTTGCTACAGCTACTAAATTGTCGATTGGAATGAAAACAGATGACAAGTCATTAGTTACCTTAGAGATAAATAACAAATTATTTGCCTCTATCAAAAAAAAATATCATAAATTTAATATTTCAGATTTGAGCCCCAATAAAAAATACCGCTATCGATTTATCATTGAAGAGCAAGAGTCTGAAAAACGACACCTAACTACTCACTGGTTTTATACCAAAACTTTGCCACAGAACCCTCCTTTTAAATTTTGCATGTATGGAGATTTACGTAGTCAGCCAATTGTTTGGCAACAGGTAGCCGAAAAAATGTTTGCTGAAAAACCTGATTTTGCCATCTCGCTTGGGGATTTAGTTTATAGTGGTGCCGACAAGCAAGAGTGGCTGAAGAATTATTTTGCACCTGCAAAAAATTTCTTATCAACCGTTCCTCATTTTATGATTAAAGGTAATCATGATGGTGGCGGTGAGAGGTGGACAAATTTATTTCAAACCCCAAATAAAGATACGACATGGATACAAAGGATAGGTCCAACTCTTTTCGTTGGAATTAATGGGGATGCAGATTGGTCAAAATCAAAACACCTGTATTCGTGGTTAAACATGGTGCTTAAAAAAGCAAATGCCCCATATATTTTTGTTTTAATTCATTATCCACCATATTCTTCAACAGATAAAAGCAAGAAGGATAAACAGATGGCTGTTTGTCGCACAAAAATACTACCATTATTAGAAAAATATCAAGTATCAGGAATTTTTGCTGCACATCTTCACGCATATGAAAGAAGTGAGTTGCCAAGCGGATTGACATTTGTTACTACCGGTGGAGCTGGGGCACCGTTGCATAAATTAGATAGATACTCCAACGGTAAAGCAAATAACCCCTATTCTGTATTATATACCGCCAAGCATCATTATTTGC
>CAMZKK010000139.1 GCA_947311175.1 uncultured Planctomycetota bacterium
ATTACCGTTGAAGAAGGTAAAAGCATGAACACCACAACCGATGTTGTTGAGGGAATGCAGTTTGACCGAGGATTTCTGTCCTCTCAATTTATTACTAATCAAGACACCATGACTTGTGAATATGAAAATCCATTGGTTTTGATTTATGAAAATAAATTTTCAAATGTTCAAGACCTTGTGCCTATCTTAGAAAAAGCATCTAAAGCAAACAAGCCATTGGTTATAATTGCCGAAGATGTAGAAAATGAAGCACTTGCAACCTTAGTGGTCAACAATCTTCGAGGAACAGTAAAAGTTGTTGCGGTAAAAGCCCCTGGATTTGGCGACCGTCGCAAAGCAATGCTTGAAGATATTGCAATCCTTACCGGTGGCACCGCAATCTTTGAAGATCTTGGAATAGATGTTTCAGCAATCGAGTTAAACCAACTCGGAACTGCCAAGAAAATAACTATTGATGCCGACAATACTACCATCGTTAAAGGTGGTGGAAAGAGTGCGGATGTATCTGCAAGATGTGAACAAATTAGAAAAGAAATTGAAACTACCACCAGCGATTACGATCGTGAAAAGCTACAAGAACGCTTGGCAAAATTGGCGGGCGGGATTGCTCAAATTAATGTTGGTGCTGCAACAGAATCTGAAATGAAAGAGAAAAAAGCAAGAGTAGAAGATGCCCTTCATGCAACTAGAGCAGCGATTGAAAGCGGAATTGTCCCTGGCGGTGGAGTAATGCTTCTTCGTGCCGGAGAAACCCTTGACAAAATCAAATGCGACAACCCTGACGAAAAAGTTGGAATTGAAATCATCAAAAAAGCAATAAGTTCCCCAATTAAACAAATTGCGGATAATGCAGGAACTGACGGTGCGGTAGTTGCGAGAAAAGTTCTTCAAGGCAAAGGCAACTTTGGCTATGACGCACTTCGTGGAGATTATACCGATATGATTAAAAGTGGAATCATCGATCCGGCTAAGGTTATCATTTCAGCATTACAAAATGCCGCTTCGGTTAGCAGTATGTTGTTGACAACCGAGTGCGTTATCACAGACGAACCAAACGACAGCGATGAAGCTGGTGCTGGAATGGGCGACATGGGTGGAATGGGTTATTAATAACTAAATTAACAAATAATAAATCAAAATTAAAAGGAGTATAGAAATGGCAAAGAAAAGCACTTTAAAAATCAAACCAATGGACGACAGAGTAGTTATCAAAAGACTTGATGCAGAAGAAAAAACTACTGGCGGAATCATCCTCCCCGGTGCTGCTCAAGAAAAGCAGCTGAAGGCAGAAGTCGTAGCGGTAGGTGAAGGAAAATTACTAGACAATGGCAACAGAGCAACTCCAGATGTTGAAGTTGGTGATATTGTAATTGTCAGCAAATACGGTGGCACCGACATCAAGGTTGACGATGTAGAATATACAATCTTACGTGAAAGTGATATTCTGGCTAAGAGTTGTTAGTAAGAATTAATTATTTTTATTGTTACAATTATAAATCTTAACATTAATGAGGAGTAAATTATGGCGGCCAAACAATTAATCTTTAGCGATGAAGCACGTCGCAAAGTTTTAGCGGGAGTTGAAAAACTTGCCCAAGCTGTTAAGTCAACAATGGGACCAACTGGTCACAATGTTATAATAGACAAAAGCTTTGGAGCTCCCGGTGTCACCAAGGATGGTGTATCCGTGGCAAAAGAAATTGAATTAGAAGATCCATTTGAAAATATGGGTGCACAGATGATTAAAGAGGTAGCAAGCAAGACCAGCGACATTTCTGGTGATGGCACAACTACTGCCACCGTTCTTGCCGAGGCAATATACCGTCAAGGACTAAAAGCAGTCTCTGCAGGGGCAAACCCAATGGCTGTAAAACGAGGCATTGATCTCGCGGTAGAAACTGCTAAAGAACGCATCTTGCAAATGGCAAAACCATGTAAAAAGAAATCAGATATTGCCTCTGTTGCAAGTATTAGTGCAAACAATGACAAAGAGATTGATGACATTATTGCTGAAGCAATGGACAAGGTTGGGATTGACGGCGTAGTTCAAGCAGAAGAAGGGAAGAGTATGCAAACAACTCTTGACCTTGTTGAAGGAATGCAGTTTGACAAGGGATATCTTTCACCATACTTTATTAACAAGCCGGAAGCAATGAGCGCGGTTTTAGAAAATGCATATATCCTTATTCACGAAAAGAAGATAAGCAATGTTCGTGAGTTAGTTCCTATTCTTGAAAAAATAGCTGCGAGTGGCAAACCTTTATTGATTATTGCCGAAGACATCGAAGGTGAAGCACTAGCGGCATTGGTTATCAACCGTCTAAGAGGTACTCTCAATGTGACTGCAGTTAAAGCTCCGGGATTTGGAGATCGTCGCAAAGCGATGTTAGAAGACATTGCAATCATGACCGGAGGAAAGGCTATCAATGAAGACCTTGGAATAACTCTCGAACAAGTTGAACTCGATATGCTCGGAAGTGCCAAAAATATTACAGTTACTAAAGAAAACACCACCATCATTGAAGGTGCCGGAATAAACAAAGATATTAAGGCAAGAATCACTCAAATCAAAAATAGAATTGAGGCATCATCAAGCGATTATGACCGTGAAAAATTCCAAGAACGATTAGCAAAAATGTCTGGCGGAATAGCTATCATCAATGTTGGTGCACCAACAGAATCCGATATGCAACAGAAAAAAGCACGAGTAGAAGATGCCTTACATGCAGCAAGAGCTGCCGCAGAAGACGGGATTGTCCCTGGAGGTGGCGTTGCCCTTATTCGTTGTCGTGATTATCTTGACAATATTCGCAAAAAAGCCAATGGTGACGAAAAAATCGGAGTTGATATTGTTTACAATGCAATCAGTTCACCATTAAAGAATATTGCAGAAAACTCAGGACAGGACGGGGCGGTAATCGTTGCTGAGGTTGAAGAAAACAAAGGCAATGTGGGCTACAATGCAGCAAACGGCAAATTTGAAGACTTGGTCAAAAAAGGAATTATTGATCCTGCAAAAGTAACATATACTGCTTTACAAAATGCAGCTTCAATTGCAGGTTTATTGTTAACTGTAGAAACCATGATTACCGATATCAAAGATGACAAAATTGAAAATGTTGTAGCAGACGCTATTTCGTAATTAACCATCACCACTAGCGGCATCTTACAATTTAAGATGCCGCTATTTTTAACTTTAATTTGAGGATTTACCATATGGCAAAACGGGATTATTATGAAGTCTTAGGAGTAGGACGAGACGCCAGTGACAGTGAGATAAAAAAAGCGTATCGTAAGATGGCAATGAAATATCACCCCGACAGAAATCCTGACGACAAAGCGGCTGAAGAAAAATTTAAAGAAGCTGCAGAAGCATATGAAGTCCTTCGTGATTCAGACAAGCGATCTCGTTATGACCAGTATGGACATCAAGGTATTGGTGGTGGAGACATGGGTGGCTTTAATAATTTCGAAGACATTTTCACCCACTTCGGAGACATCTTTGGTGGAGGCGGAGGTGGTGGTGGTATCTTCGACGGAATTTTTGGAGGTATGGGAGGTGGTAGAAGTAGCGGTGTAAGAGCCGGAGCAAGCCTAAAATGTCGAGTAACCATAAATTTTGAAGAAGCTGCCTTTGGTTGCAGTAAAACTATTGATTTACATCGTGCAGAACTTTGTCCTGAATGTAATGGCTCCGGAGCAGAAAAAGGCAGTCGTCCAAAGACCTGTACTAGCTGTCAAGGTAAAG
>CAMZKK010000140.1 GCA_947311175.1 uncultured Planctomycetota bacterium
CTCTCTACCGGCTACAACGGAGCTCCAAGAAATATTATCCACTGTGAAGAACGAGGTTGTCTCCGTGAAAAAATGAATGTTCCTAGTGGAGAAAGACATGAACTATGTCGAGGATTACATGCCGAAATGAATGCTATTCTACAAGCGGCTGAACATGGTATATCTGTCAAAGACGCCACAATCTATTGCACTAACCAACCTTGTAGTTTATGTGCAAAGATGTTAATCAATATTGGTATTACCAAAATATACATTGCCGAAAGCTACCCAGATTCTCTTGCCGAAGAAATGCTTGCCGAAGCAAAAATCAAAATGATTATAATTTAATCTAAACTATCTACAATTTTTTTCGCTATCTCTAACGATGCATTACTCTTGCTCTGTGCCTTCATTTTATCTGAAAGCTCTTTCAACTCATTGTAATTACGAAATAGCGAAATTACCTTTTCTGCAAAAACTTCCGGATAAATCTTCTCTTCTATGTCAATATACTGCGATTCAGAACCAAGAATATCTTCAGCATTTATTTTTTGATGATTATCTTTAGCTGCAGGAAAGGGAATAAATACAGCAGGAATGCCGGCGACTTGAAATTCATTGATAGTTGACGCCCCTGCCCTTGCGATGGCAAGCCTTGTTTTAGGATACACCTCTTCTAAAACATCACTGTATTCAAGAACTGCAATATTAGCAAATCCTTCAGCCTCTTTTGCAACCCATTCATAATCTCGTGAACCGGAAAGGTGCATTGTCTTAATCTTTGCCTTACTAAGGATTGGATAAATTTCAACCATAATCTGATTGAGACGAGTTGCTCCTTGACTACCGCCAATAATCAGCAAAGTGTCTCTATCAATTCCATATTCAGTATCTGTTAATTTTTCCATCTTTTCAAGCAAGGGAGAACCATCAAAAGAAAGTTTGTCCCTTTGGCTGCGTAAGAACTTTTCTGCAGATTGAAATTGCAAAAATATTTTTTTAGCAAATGGAGATAGTGCCTTAGTAACTCGACCTGGAATGGAATTTTGTTCTAAAAGAAATAATGGGACTTTATAAAAAGTTGCAACAAGCCCCGGAACAAAGGCTGCAAAACCACCAAGAGAGATCACTGCCTTTGGTCTATTGGCATTAAAAATCTTCATACATCTAAATAAACTAATTGCAAATTTTGGTAAATTCAAGGGTGATTTGAGCGAAAGAGGTGAGCCTCTTCCAACCGGTAAGGTTTTTAATTCAAAATTAAATTTAGGGACAATTTGAGATTCAAGCCCCTCTAAGGAGCCAATAAAAACAATCGATAATTTATCTTCTGTAATCTGCTTTAATTTTTCGGCAAGAGCCAACCCCGGATACAAATGTCCACCAGTTCCACCACCAGCAACAATAATTGTATCATTACTCATAGAAGACATTTTTAAGATCTCTTTGCAACATAATTAGCAAAGAGAAGCTTACCCCAAGGATTAACTCGTTCTTCATTATTTAAAAGTTTAAGATATGGTTGATAAGAGTAACGGGCAATGCTTGACAAAATTCCAATCATCGCCATATAGCAAATAAGCCCCGAGCCGCCAAAACTGACAAAAGGCAAAGATATTCCCTTTGTAGGCACAGTTGCAGTTACCACAGCGATATTAAACACTGCCTGCAATCCAATCATCAATACAAAACCAAAGGTAAGTAAGATTGCAAATTTATCTTCAACCAAACAGATAATCCTCCACCCCGAATAAACAATTATGGAAAATGCCATTACGATAGCTACATTACAAATCCAACCTAAATCCTGACCGGCAACTGCAAATATAAAATCAGTATGTGCTTCAGGAAGATACCATAATTTTGCCCAACCTGCACCGGGACCTTTTCCAAATAATCCACCACTAGTCATACACTGAATACTCATATATGCATGATATGCTTTTCCGGTAGAGCCTCCTTCAAGCCAAGCATTTATTCGTTGCATCATATAATTTGAACTACTTACAACATAGTAAATAACAAATGGCACCCCTGCAAGACCCAAGCCCAAAAGATGTATTTTTTTTGCACCTGCAGAGAATATCATTGTTATCAAAACAGCCCCGACCAACATAGATGTGCCAAAATCCGGTTCAATAGCGATTAATCCACAAACCAATGCAACTACAGTTATCAATAAAGAAAACCTGGCAAACGACAATAATTCATTTTTTTTGCTCGCCAAAAATGCTGATAGAAAAATAACCATTAATATCTTTATAAATTCTGATGGTTGAATGCTCAGTCCCATTACCTTAATCCAGCGTTGCGCACCATTTACTTTGCTTCCATAATTGGAAATTTTAACAAAGATAAGTGCACCAGCACTAAAAACAAGGCAAGGAATACGCAAATATAATAATTTTCTATAATCGAAAAAATTCAAAAAGGTCATAACCACAAGTCCAATGGCAACCCACTTCATCTGTTGTTCAACAAAAAACAAGCTTGACCCAAATCGTTCCGCCTTAACCGCACTTGATGAATAAATAAGAATCAACCCAATCCCAACCAAAAACGACATAGCCCCAAGCAACCATCCCCTTACTCGACATAATTCATTATGCTTGGTAATTATTTCTATTTCAGCTTCTTTAATCTCAATAGCCACAATATCTTCCTATACAAATTGTCCATAAACATTATCTATATCGACAAATAACAAACATTAATTAGTTGATTTTACCTAAATACCAGCAAAGAATTAATTCGTAAAATTAAGGGAGAGTTACTATCGAATTTTGATAAAATAGCTAGCCACAAACAAATCCCCAACAAAGTAAATAGAATCAAGAGCTGGACTTAGATTAATATTCAGTTCGGAAAAAGGTTAGGGCTATTTTTGATAATTTAGAATATACCGACATTCTTGTGGTAATTGCAGCCATTCCTGTCCTTCCTATTATATTGCCATTTCCTTTTTTAGGCTTTGGTAATGGAAAAGATGTTATCTTATAAAACACTTTATCTTTATAACGATTCTTGTCTCTCAATAATTTTAATGTTAAAGGATTTAATGCAGACTGTATTGGGGTTTTTGAAATCACATCAAGCTCAACAATAAATCCCTTCTTATCATTATTCGGATGAACTTGAATGCTATCTAGCTCACTTAATTCTGATAAAGATTTATTTTCAACATATAAATTTACAATGATATTTTTTTTGTCAAAAACTTCTCCAACCGCAGTACCGGTCTTCAACCATCTTCCCATTGTAGAATTTTCATATACAACAAGTGTGCCATCAATCTTTGAAGTTAAGCTCAACTTCACAAGTTTTCGTTTAAAGTCATCACAAATTGATTCAATTGATTTAATCTTATTTACAAAAATATTCCTATATCTTCTAGTTTTAGCTTTGCCATCAATTTTATGTAAATTTAATTTGGCAATTTTTATTTCTACCAATTTATCTTTTAGCTTACCTTCAATTAATGGATTAGATAATTCAAATAAAGGCTCACCCTTATCTACTTTGTTGCCGGTTTTTTCTAATATTTCATTTAGATACCCCGGTGTATCAACATAGATTATCTCTCTTGATGCAGAATCAATTTCACAAGGAACCATTTCGGTAAATTTAAATGGAATGAAAATCATAGTTACAAAACATGATAAAATTAAAAGCGTGGTTATGACTTTAAAAATATTTTTTGCAGATATATTGTTTTTCACAAATTTAATTTCCTTAATAATGGGTGTTATAAAAAATAAATATATAGCATGGATAGCCAAAAGCAAACCAATCCATTTAACAAATTTAAAATACACAAGAGTTATAATAGATGCATATAGGAATATCCTATAGATAAAAGAGCAAATACCATACACATAAAGAAATACCCCCCGAGTTGTGCCTAGAACAGTTTCTTTCTTGGGAATCGTAATTCCCCAAAAATAACGATAACGCCATCTTTGAAAGATAAGGCTTGCTCTCTGACCCATATTTTTTAATTCTAGTAGATCTGATAACATAAAATAACCATCAAATCTCATTAGTGGATTGCCATTAAACAAAAGAGAGTTTAAGACACTAATTGTAAACAAATAAAAACATAGAGAATGAAAAGTTCCATCGCCTGTTAATCTCCACCCAATAACGGCATAGCCACCTAAAATTAATTCAAAAATTATCCCGGCAGATGAGGTATAAAAACGATAAATCCGATCTAATCTCCAAGCATCTGTTAGGTCTGTGTATAATCTTGGCATAAAAAAGATTAAAGCGAATCCCATTGTTCTTACCCTAACCCCAAAATGCTTCGCGGTATAGGCATGAGCCAACTCATGAAAGGATTTTATTACTGCAATGAGAATAATAAAAGAACTAAGGTGGCGAAATGACATAGATAAAACAAACTCATCTCTGTATCTGACGAACTCTGGAATTAAACTGACATAACCATATATTGCACCAAAGGAAAGAACCACAAGGACAAATGGGGAAAAAAATATTTTAAAAAATGGCTCTGTTGCGCTAATAAATCTATCAGGATTGAGAATAGGAAATTTCAAATAAAGATATGAACTAAGCCACATTTTAGGCTTACGCTCACTTAATGCAAGCATTTCTATTTCTAATTTACTAGCCGGTAAATAAATTAGTTTATTAATTGTAAGGAAATCAATAAACTCAGCAACTTCACTTTCGCTCACATTCAGTTGTGAAATACTAAGGCTGTCTCGCAACTCATCCATTGTTTTATGAGTGGCAAGTTCCCTTATAAATTGATACTCCTTATATCCGAGATGAAAATATTTTTCACTTAACGGATCAAATATATACCACTCTCGCTCACTAGACTTATGAAACTCCAAATCTTTACGGAGAATTGGCAAAGGAGCAGCAGGCAATTTATTGCCCGCTTTTTCAACGCTCAAACTGTTCTCCACCATATTATAAGGTTACGAGCGAGATAGTACCCCAGCAAAACCTTTTTACCATAAATAGTTGCCACCCCCCTTGCTCCACGAGTTAGCTTAATTAAGTATTTTTTATCTATTTTTAATTTTATTTCATAATAAAACTTATCATTTTCCGCAAGAATTGGAATTGGAGTTTTTGAGATAATTTCAGCCTTTATTGATTCTTCAGGGAATGCATGAGGATGAAGGAAAAACACTGGTTCATCGGCAAGCACAAATGCATCTTCTTCTGCAAGCAACACCTTAACAATCAAATCTTCAGAATTAGATACTTCAAATAATCTTTCTCCTGCTCTAACGGTCTTACCCAGCAAAATATTTTTTTCTTCCATATTAAGCACACCTTGGATATTAGACACAATATCACTTTTCTTAATATACCACTCAAATTTTTTGATTTTATTTTTCACTTGTTCTATTTGTAGTTTTAAAACATTAACTTCTGCTCGTGCCTCAATATCCCTTACCGCCTTACCTTGAATCATGATGAGTTTTAGATTTAACTCCTCTATCTTTTTCTGCAAAACGACTAATTCAATTCTGTAAATATCTTTATCAAACTTTATAACAATGTCATCTTTAGACAAAAAATCACCGGATTTACAACAAACTTCATCTATTCTGCCTTCAAAAGGAGCATAACATATTTGGGATTTATCTGATACGATTTCAAATGAAGACGTTGCTTTGTATGGCACGAAAATAGTAAATAATGCGCAAAATATACCAAACACAATTAAACATAATGTAAATATCCAATGAAAAGAAAAAGGATTTAAGTATTTAAGCATCATAGAAATAGGGCTTTGTTTTTTGCTAGCCACCACTTTATGCGATAAAGCTTCTAAATATGCGGGAGATATTATATTTAATAGATTTATTGTATTTTCATGATTATAGTTATTGTGAGGAAAAAACTCAATGACCCAAAACAATTTGATATTATTTTTCAAGAGAAGCTTGATTGGTATTATAAAAAAAATTTCACCTGCAAAATAATCATCCTTAACTATTGCATGAAGCTTTTTGTCGTCTGAAATTCTGATTACTTTAGCGTCATTTTCTTTTGCCACAGAACGAACAACTCTACCCATTTTTTTAGCAAATTCGGTCCCTTTATTTATCGTGCTTTGCCCAGATACAGAAATTATTTTTACAGTTTTTTCATTTTTTACTTTAAAAAAAGATGCCCTATCATAAGGTATTAATGACTTAGTATCATTAAGTATCCTAAGACAAAGAGTTTCAAACTTATCTGCATCAATTGCATTATTGATAAGCTTGAGGGTAGTAGACAATATTTGTAATTGTGCATTTTGAGGATTAATATTTTTATTTTCCATAAGTTGTTTAATTACCTGTTTATTTATATTATAATTAAATGAGCCTAAATCCCACAGATGGTGCGGAGTTTAGGATGAATAAAGTATACTTATTTTATTATAAAAACAAAGGAGTTATCATGGTTTTGCGTAACATATATCAAATATTAATAATTTTAATTTTAACATCAA
>CAMZKK010000141.1 GCA_947311175.1 uncultured Planctomycetota bacterium
CTAGTGGTATTGGCAAAGAAGAAATAAAAAACCGTTTACCATTCCACTGTGAAACCTTAGAGAAAATGCAAGAGCTGAATATCAAAGATTTTAACACCCTAAAAACAATTGACAAAAAGAACCGCAAATACCAAAAGATAATGCTTCAGATTAGAAGTCGCAACGCAAGGTCTGGAAGACTCATAGAAGAGCTCGGACTTCCAACTAAAGATATCTTGCCTCTAATGGAAGACATTCAACAATACAGCAAAGATATCAAACGCTTACAGAAAAAAATTGATAGTTTTAACAACAAAAAGAAACTTAGATCAATTGAAAAAAGAAGATTGGATTCAGCGGAAATTCAACTTCAAAAGATTCTAAACATCGTTAAAGAGCCTGCAGAAAGATTTCATATTAGAGCCAAACAGATACGAGATAGATATGCTAAATATGAAGAAGTAAAACAAGGGTTATCAAGTGGCAACCTTCGGCTAGTAGTTTCGATTGCCAAAAAATACAGACATCGTGGACTTTCATTTATTGACCTCATTCAAGAAGGTAATAGCGGACTAATGAAGGCGGTTGAGAAATATGAATATCGACGAGGGTATAAATTCAGCACCTACGCAACATGGTGGATTAGACAAGCAATCACGAGAGCAATTGCCGATCAAGCACGAACCATTAGAATCCCTGTCCACATGATTGAAACGATGAGTAAGTTGAGACGAATAAGTAAGGTTTTGGTTCAAAATCTTGGTCGTGAACCAACCATTCAGGAAATTGCGAATGAAGCAGCCATTCCAATTACCGAAGCAAGAAGAGTTCTCAAGATTAGCAAACAACCAATTTCTCTTGACAGACCAATCGGTACTGGAGATTCTGATGATTCGCATTTTGGAGATTTTATTGAGGACTCAAGTGCCGACAACCCGGTTAATGTTGCAAATTATGAAATGCTTAAAGACAAGATGGAAACCGTGCTTGACAGCCTAAGCTACCGCGAAAGAGAAATCATCCGGCTTCGTTATGGGATAGGAGATGACTACACATATACCCTTGAGGAAGTAGGAAGAAAATTTAATGTCACAAGAGAAAGGGTTCGTCAAATCGAAGCAAAGGCACTTGCTAAGCTTCAGCATCCTGTTCGTGCTCGCAAACTTGAAGGATTTTTAGAGGAAACCCTTGAAAAATAATTATTCAATGATCTATATGGAGAAGAAATGAGAGAATTACTACAAAAGTATATTGATTTGCAAATGATTGATACTGAATTTATTAGGATTCAGCGTAGTATAAAGGCTGGTCCGGTAGAAGAACAAGATGCAAAAAAGGTACTGGACGACGCAGTCAAAAAACTAGAAGAGAGTGAAACTCACCTCAAAACAGAGCAAATGGCTGCAGATGAGAAAAACCTTGAACTCAACACTCAAGAAGATGAAATCATAAAGCTCAAAGAAAAAATGAACACAGTAAAAAACAACAAAGAATATACCATTGTTAAAGATGCAATGAACTCTGTCAACGCCCGCAAAGAGGCCATCGAGTCTATCGTACTTGAACACATGGAAGCAGTTGAGACCATTAAGCCGGAAGTTGAGAGCAACAAGAAAAAAGTTGCGGAAGCAGAAGAAAATTTAAAATCAACTCAAACTAAAGTGGCAGAACAAATCGCTGAGCTAAAAGAAAAAGCAAAAACATTAAAAGAAAAACGAAAGATAAAAACCGAGCCAATAGATGAAGATTCACTCGCAGACTACGAGAGGACATTAAGGTCATCTCAAGGAACAGCAGTCGCTGCCGTAGTTAACAATGTATGTCAAGGATGCTTTCGGGCTCTCTCGCCAAATATTGCTACTAAGGTTAAATCCGGTAGAGAATTAATAAATTGTCGTTCATGTGGTAGATTTTTGTACAACAAAGCTGATTTTGAAAAAACCGAAGAATAAACCTAAATTCCGAAGTTAGTACGAAATTTGATTAACAATTAATAAACATTGAACAATGGAGGTACTTTAGCTATCGCTAAAGGTAGTTTTTGTAATTTGCATCGGCTGTATTTTTATTTCATTAAATATCGCCAGTAGAACTTCCTTCATTTTTCATTATTATGCCTGAAAAGTGCACATGCTTATTCATTGTTAATTCTAGACTACAACTACGGAAATTAGACCTATACCGATTGCGATAAAAACCGACGCAAAGCGTCACAATCCTTTTTAATTTTTAATTTTAACTCCCGAAGAATACTCATTTCCGGCAAAGTAAAATCATTTGTCAATCGGACAATCCCTTTTGACCCGGAATGAATGACTTCCTTTTCGTCTCCTCGTTCTGAAAATA
The DNA here is from genome assembly GCA_947311175.1 of uncultured Planctomycetota bacterium. Lineage (GTDB taxonomy): Bacteria > Planctomycetota > SZUA-567 > SZUA-567 > JAFGNG01 > CAMZKK01. Next base: position 2,326 of record CAMZKK010000141.1, read on the forward strand.
CTTTCTCAACTTCAACCTTGCCGAAAGAATCAGGAGTTATCCATTCAATAACTGCCCCTACTTTTATTTGATTTTTTACCGTTACTTTGAGCAAGCCATCATCTTCGCAAGAATCAATTATTCCCAAAACATCATAAGTTCCTTTTTGGGTTAGGTCGGTCTGGATGTGATTAGGTGCATCCTCAGGGTAACCAAAAGCAAAGCCGGTTGCATAAGGATGATGACTTATCGATTCCAAATCTGACAACCATTGTGGGTTAAATTTAAAATTATCAGGGTCAGAAAGATAACTGTCTATTGCCTGCCGGTAGGTGCGAGTTACCATTGC
>CAMZKK010000142.1 GCA_947311175.1 uncultured Planctomycetota bacterium
ATACCTTCAGATTTACTGGTTAGCACAAACACATCAATGGTGGCATATATTGATGGTAAGTCATACTGCCATGGCAGAAAAATTGTGTCATCGCTTAATCCAAGTTTTTCCACCAATTCCCTCAAAGAACTTTCTTCTTTTCCCTCTCCTACAATCAATAGCACCGGTTTAGATTCTAAATCTTTCAGCTTTGCAAAAGCCTTAATCAATAAAGGTATATTTTTAATTTGATGTAATCGACCGACACAACCGATAATTGGACGGTTTATTGGAATATTATATTTCTTTTTTTCTTCATCTTTATTTTGCTCTTTAAGGAATGGCTCTATATCCAAGCCATTATATAATACCCGAAATTTATTTGGCGATATATGTGACCGTTTAACATTGTAGTCGATACATCCTTGTGTAACCGCTAAGGTCGGACTATTAAAATATGATAAAATACGATCAACCAAATAATGGCGTGTATTTTTTCCCAAACCTTGATCTCGTTCATGAGCAATCCTTATCGGAACACCGGCAAGCATTGCCGCAATTCTTCCTGATGTATTTGCCCGACGCATATGACAATGCACAATATCTGCCTTTACTTCTTTTAGATGTTTTGCAAGTGACCAAAGACTTTCGGGATGATACCTAGATTTCATAAATTTTAAAACTACCGGAATGCCTGCTTTTTCCAATGGCTCGGCAAGGTCGCCAAGTTCTCTAATACAAACCATCGAGATATTGAATTTATTTCTATCCATCATTGGTAAAATTCTTAGCAAATTTCTTTCAACCCCACCTACCGGCATAGCTCCAATGATATGAACAACATTAAGTTTTCTCATTTGCGAACACTATTCTTTCTTAAAATTAATTCATTATAAAACTCAAAAATATTTTTGGCAGTTATTTCCAATGTCCATTTTTTTATAACTAAATCTCTGGCATTCTTTCCCATTTCTTCAAGTTTTTCCTCGTCAGACAATAGTTTAACAACAGCCTCTGCTAAGGAAGAACTATCTTTTGGCGGAACAACCAAACCATTTAAATCATTTTCAATAATTTCAGACAAACATCCCACATCAGTAGCAACCATTGGAACACCGTGATACATAAACTCAACCGTTGCCCTGCTCCAACCTTCAGAATCAATACTTGCAAGAATTCCTAAATCAGAAATTTTAAAGAAAAGACCAAGGACATCAATTGAGCCAATAAAATTAACATGATTCCTAATCTTTAATTCATCGATAATCTCATCTATTTTTTTTCGATAATCGCTTTGTCTCGGGTAAGCAAATAAAAATACGGCATTAGGAATCTTTTCAATTATTTTTGGGATTGCCCTGATGATATACTCTTGCCCCTTAACCGGAGCAATTCTCGCAAGGCAAGATATGATTTTATTGTTAGAATAAAGCTTCATCCTTAAACGATATTTTTCAATGCTTTCAGTAGAAGGCATTAAAAAACGCTGTTGGTTAATCCCACCATGAATAATTTTAATTGGGCATTTGATAAAATCATTTTTTTTAACTTCATCAAAAACAGCTTTACTTACGCAAATAATCCCATCAGTAATTGAACCAAACAGCCATTTATTTGCAAAATGAGATTTAATTTTTGTAACAACATGACGGCTTCTTACCAAAGGTATTTTTTTTCTAAATCCTATCATAGCAGCAACAGTTAGCCAATGTTCTTTGCCACGATGAACGTGAATAATATCAGGCTTGAATTCCTTTATCCTTTGCCTAATTGTTATAATATCTTGTAAATCGGTAATAGGATTAAATTTACTATTAAATCGAACACTGGTATAGGGAATACCTCTTCGGCTACACTGCTCAGCAACACTAAACTTATCCCTAACAATAATTTCTGCATGATGCCCTTGTTCACGAAAATGTTCTGCAATATCAACCACTCGTGCAGCTTCACCAACATACTGTCTTGCACTGCAAAGATGAAGCATTCTCAATTGATTTGCTGGCATTATTTCAATTCTCCGGAAATAACTTTGGCATAAACTTCTTCTGTTTTTCGAGCAATTTCAGAGGAAAGATATTTTTTCACATATTCTTTTGCATACTTCACTCTTTCCTCAGTTTTTTCAGCATTTTTATAAACCTCAATAATTCCTTTAGCCAACGCTTCGCAACTATTTGGCAAAACCAAAATTCCAGCTCTTCCATTATCAACAATCTCAACCGTCCCGCCAACATCGGTAGCAACTACCGGCACCCCGAGAATCATTGCTTCTTTCAAAACAGTGCTACTCGCATCGCAAGCTTTAGCAGCAAGTAAAGATACATCAAGAGCAGAAGTAATTGCCGCAACATCACTGCGGAAACCTGCCCAAGTAACATTGTTTTCTAACCTTAATTCCGAAATCATTGCCTTGATTCTATCCCAATCGCCACCAGTTCCAACAAGGACAACATGAGCGTGCGGTATCTCTTTAAGGATTATTGGGGTTGCTTGCAATAATACATCTTGCCCTTTATCTGGAGCAAGTCTACCTACCAATCCAATCAAAAAGGAATTATCAGGAATTTTTAATTCGCCAAGAATCTCACTTCGATTTCTAATTTTACTATTACAAAAATTATCATCCAAGCCTGCATGAATAACACTAACCTTTGACTCGTCAACAAAGTTATCACCAATCAAGTCTATTGCAATATTTTTGGCTACAGTTATGGTATGTGCTACTAAACTATTATAAAACCAACGGTTAGCATAGTGTCTTGCCGGTGAATAGCTATTGTGTTTAGTTCTGACTAACCGAGCCTTTAACCTACCTATTAAGATAGCCATCGCCGCAATCCAAGAGTCTTGAGAGCCATGACAATGAATAATATCAATATCATTCTGCCGACATTTTTTTACCATTTCCTTGATATCACGATACAATGTTATAGGCCTAAATCCTCGGCGGAATGAGATTGAGGTGTCAACATCGAGTCCATTGCCTCTTGCCCTGACCACCAAATCACTCTTGTCTGGTGCAAAAACCAAAACCTTATGTCCACGTTTTTTCATTGCGATGGCTAATTGCAAAACCTGAAGAGGTTGCCCACCCCATCCATGATGAAAATTAGTAAAAAATATATTCAATAAAACTCTCCAAAAAGATAAAAGCCTGTCATATAACAGGCTTAATTCATAATTATAATCATATATAGCAACAATTAATGGTCAAGGATAAAGGTATGCACAAAGGCAATCAGAAAAAGTAATATAATTACTTTTTCATTATTCAGGGGTTCTTGCTAAAGTGGACCTGTTACTAGCCCCCCGCCAGCTATTTCCCATAGGGTGAATGGGCCATGCCCAGGCAGATCCGCATCAGCTTTTTTTTTCACCTCGCATGCTTCGGCAAAATTTCCTAACAGAGCATTGCTGTTCAAATCATTTGGAGAAACCAGACCATAGGTATGTATAGCTGAATCACATCCTCCCGCTTCACTAACATCTATCACATCAAAACCTGCAGCAAGCGAATTAACTTCTAGATTTACCATCTGTATACCTCTCTGAAATTGCAATCTTACCACATCCCCCACTTCATTGTAATACTCGCAGTATGCATCCCCCAGATGATCCGAAAGTAAAGCGCAACGCAGCACTATCGGGACTGTTTCCGACGACGAATCAGAAATAGCTATTTGACAGGCCCACGCCAAAACTTTGTCATTGGGAATGAAAAAAGGCAACATACAGGATAGAAGCATTTCCTCATACTCCCGCCGTAAAGCCTTGCTTTCAGGAAAGTAGAGAGGGTTAACATTGGCCGCAAGCGTCAGATTGGAAGACGAAGCCAACTGTCTTCTCAATTGATAGCCAATGAAGACAAATTCTGGTTTGGTCGGAAGGTTTTTCATCGCTCTCTCACTTGGTGGAGTATATTCTCCATCCTCATTGGTTCTGTTTTTAAAAAACGCACTAGCTTGTTCTTATATTTTAAATTTATCACCTTTGTCTCCTATAATGAAGTATAAGATGTATAAACTCTTAATAAAACGTCAAGTAGTATAATTACCGACTGCATTTTAACTTTATTTTCATATTTATTTAAGACACACAAACAAAACAAATAATTTTTTGATAATCAAAAAGTTACTTATTATGCACAAGGTTACGACAAAACCTATATAGTGCAATAGCAAGTAATCTAGCATCGCCATCCAAATCTGCCATTTTACAGCATTTTCGCTATGACCAAGAAATTCTGCTAGTTGCAATGTCTACTTTATCTGCTTAAAGAACACCTCAACACCCCAATGACATTTATACAATTAATCCCAACCAGCATTCATATTAATTCCTCCCCAAAATTGATTTTACTTCACTTGTAGAAACTGTCTCAAATATAATTACTTTTTCATTATTTATTATGTCATTTTATAAATATTTTTGCCGGATATTTGTTTGTTAATTTTTTCTGTAATGATGCCCTATAAATACGAAAAAGCCTATCGTAAAGTATTTTATCGATTGACTTGAAGTTTTTAGGATATTTACTTCCTGTTATTAAAATAAAATGAAAACCATATTGAGTCTTTATTAATTTGCTTATTTCTCCTTTTTTAAGAGAAAATGCAGTCTTTACCAACAATGGATGAGGGTATCTTATTGGTGAGATTCTTTTGCCGGTAATATCGTTTTCATAATCAAGGTTATATGCAGATGGCTTTAAAGCAAGTTTTAACGATATGCTTTTACAGATATAGCCAATTTTTCCAAAAAAGCAGCCATCGACATCCTTGCTTAAAGCATCTAATAACTTGATACTTAGACCTTTTTCTGGCATTTTTTGCAATTTATTTTTGACCGATTTTGCCGCAGAGAAAGCCATCTTTTCCATAGATTTTGTCACATTAATCGGCGAATAATGATTTTTCAAATTAAATGGAAAAAATAATTGATAGGCATATAAAATTTTATAATCATCCTTTGTTTTATTGTAATATTTTTCCAGTTCATCATTTGTTAATTTATCTTGAATTATTTTATGAACAGTTGCCTGTGCAACAAATAAATCTTTTTTTACATATTCATTAACCGTCATACCTTGTTCTGCTAGGTATTGTTCTAAAGTCAATGGTTTTAATAACCTCAACCTGATACTTTCTCTTTTTAAGTCATGCCGCCATTTAGATAAATACTTTTGAATATCAAGAGAACTCAATTTAATAGAATTTTCCCTAGCATACAGCAAGACTCTTCTATTGAAAATTTGCTCATTTAATACCGATAACCTAAACTCTGAACTTGAATTAAGTATAATAAAGTTTACAAAATCACGTTGTAAGATATCTGTCTTGAGAATGGTCGCAACACATGGTTTACGGCAGCCATAGAAAACAGGATTTTTATACATTTTGAGCACCGATGCCATAGTTTTAGAAATAATTTCCGGAGATACCTTGGTCTCTGAATCAATATTAGATGCCTTACGTGCCAATATTTCAATGGCAACGGCATCATAGGCAATTGATTTTAAACTATACCAATCCATCCCGGCTCGCAACAATTCTCGTTTAAACCCATCAATACCACCTGCCTGCTTAATGATTTGCTCGCTTTTGACCTTTATTGCGAGTTTTGGAATTATTATCTTTTCTTTTTTGATTTGCAGTTTTAATATAGTGCTACGAATAAAGGTCGAGGATACTCTTTTCGATATCATAGGAGCAGAAACGATGTCGATAATTCGTTCGGAATAATCATCATCCGTTATTTTTTGATTACCGAAAGTGGCAACAATTTTTGGCAATGTACTTTGATAAAGTCCTGCATTGGCGAACGAAGTAAGGGCTAAACTAAAAATTAGTACTGTATATATTTTTTTCATAAATCAATAATAGCAATATTCCGACATTGTTCACAAGGAAAAACGTATTATAAATTAATAATTTTACCAACATTTCTTGCAATGTCATTATCATGAGTAACAATAATCATTGCCGTATTTTCTTTATTAGAAACATCTATAAGAAGTTTGATTATTTTATCAGAATTATCTTTATCAAGATTACCGGTTGGCTCATCACAAAGCATCAGTTTAGGTTGGTTAATCAAAGCTCTGGCAATAGCAGCACGTTGTAGTTCTCCACCGGATAATTTATTTGGACGATGATTTATCCGTTCAGACAATCCGACTTTTTTTAATAAGTCAATCGCTCGTTCTCGATTGTTTCTTGAATTTATATTTAAAGATGGCAAAAGAACATTTTCAATTACCGATAATTCCTTAATTAAATGGAAGTGTTGAAAGACAAATCCAATGTCAACATTACGAATTTTATTCTTTTCAGTTTCACTCAATTCAAGAGTATCTCTATCAATAAATCTATACTCGCCACCTGTTTGCTTATCAAGTAAACCAATGATATGTAACAATGTGCTTTTACCACAACCACTTCTGCCGGTAATTGCAATTTTTTCACCAAAACCAAGTTGAATAGTTATACCTTTTAAAACCTTTAGAGTGTTTTCGCCATCAATAAAATTTTTATCAATATTTTGAAGAGAAACAAGATGTTGTTTGTTATTCATTTCGTAATGCCTCTAAGGGTTCTTTGTAGCCTGCCCATAAGGCTGCCGGTAGGCTTGCAATAATCGCAACCAAGATAGCAAGCAATGTCCGTATAATGACAAAATCATAATTTATATAAATATATAATTCCTTAGCACCAAACAAACGAGGTGGATATAATGGATGACCAACAATAAACTCATACACTTTACTTACATGCGGAGCAAAGAGAACCCCACCAACGCTTCCTACCAGTGCACCAATAACACCGAGTATCAGTCCAGAAAGGGTAAATAAAATAATTACTCTTCCCCGACTATACCCAATACTACGAAGAATACCGATATCTCTTATCCTATCTGCAACCAAGGTATACATTATAGCAAAGATGGCAAAACCACAGGCAAAGGAAATAAATGCCATAACTATCTCCATCAAGGCATTTTCGTGAGCCATTCCTTCAAAAAAAGAACTCCACATATCTTCAGATGTCTTTACTCTCACCGGCTCTATCCCGAGCTTATCAGTAATAGCGGACGATTCCTTTGTAATAGCTAATTTTATGCCAGCCAATTCTTTGCCATTAATCTTGGAATCTTTAACCCATACGGAAATAAGATTGACCGGTTTTTGTTTATTTATTTTAAACATATCTTGAGCAATACTTAATGGGATATATGCAAGATATTCATCATAGAATCCAATACTGCTCCTAAACCTACTAATGATTTTGAATTTACGTCGAACCATTTTGTCTGTTCCTTGTTGAGCGAACTCAATATGACAAAATGTTTTTTGGGTGCCGATATCCTCCGCCGTAATCCCAAGCATTTCTGCAATTCTTGCCCCAACAATAATAATTGGAGTGCTGTCTGCAGATTGCTTATTTTGCAAGGTTGATAATTCATTTGAATTTATATCTAATAAATATTTTTTAATATTACCAAACTTGAGTTCTTTTTTTATATCAATTCCACGCAAAATAATTGGTTGATAACCATAATAATAATTAAGCATTGCATAATTTTGCAAAACCGGAGTAACTGCCTTTACTTTTTTATTTGCAATAATTTTATCGGCAAGCAGACGATATACTTTTTCATTATTACCGGCATACGGCAAATCAACTCGCAGTTGTTCGCCAAGATTATTAATTCTATTTTTGTAATCAACAAGCATTCCATCAAGCACAGCCATTACCACCACTTGCACAAATACACAGATTGCAATAGTCAACATCGCAATTATGTTGGCAAAACGGCATTTTGAATATTTCCAAGCAAGCTCAATAGTTGTCATAATTTATTCCATAAAGATAAATTCCAGCTTCGGAATTTAGGGTAAAGTTGACTAAAACGATATGTTTTTATCGATGAGTGTCAACCGTGTTTTTTTAGGTAAAAAACACGAAAAACAAAATATAAGAATGAGACTAAATTCCACTTACCTAACAAGCCAACGAAGATATTCTTCGATTAGAATGAATAGACGATTTAGAAATGGGATTTTGTGTTGAATCATTGCTTTAGAAAGTTCTTTGATTGTTGATTTTGAATTACTACTTGTCCCGCCAAGCCCAAAGTGAGTTAGAGGTTTTTTTGTTATTTCAAAGACAACACCTTGTTTTTTGCAACGGAGGAAAAAATCCAAATCACTCACTATCTTATATTTGGTATCAAAATAACCTACACTTTCAAATAAAGATGAGCGGAAAAATGTTGTAGGATGAAAAATTCTCGCACCACCCAAATCTGCTATTCCTCGCCATGGTTGAACAATTCTACCTGAACTAACCTCAATTGCACCGGAATAGATACCAACCTCAGGGTGCTGTTTAAAAAACTGAAAAACATTTAAGCAAGTTCCTGGCAAATAATAATCATCTGCCCCGATACAACCAATTACATCGCCGGTAGCTTGTTTTATTCCTTGATTATATGCATCATAAATTCCGGTATCATTGCTCGAAATATATTTCAAACCATCATATCTATAATTAAAAACAATCTCCTTGGTTTTATCACTCGAACCACCATCAAGGATTAAATGCTCAGTGGAGAATTCAGAATTTTCGTTAGATTGTTCTTTGACGCTTTGTAGGCATTTCTCAATAGTTTTTGCCCCATTTTTGACAGGGGTGATAATACTAATCTTCATTCTTGATGATTACTTTTTAAAAGGCACATTGCATTACAAATTAAAACCTTTGCATTTTCGATTAGATAGAAAAGATCTAATCCCAAAGTAAAAGAATTTGTATAAAACAAGTGAGGCAAAATATTTTTTCTAATCCTCCCTTTGTTCAATAAAACAAGTTTTCTCGGACCAATAATTCCCGGTCTCATCATTAAATAACATTTTTCTAGTGCAGTTGTCCGACTATACATAGATTCAGAAATTAACGGTGGGCCGATTAAAGACATATCACCTTTGATTACCGATATTGACAGACAAAACATTCTGACAAAATGTCGAATAATTCCGGTACCTGCCGAAGGGCATAAAATCTTGAGAACTGTCCCCTGCCTTCCAATCTTGTTAATTTTTCTAAAAGATTTCTTATATAAAACAAAATAAATCATCACGAATGGCAAGCCAAACAAAAATGCACAGGCACTCCAGATTAAATCTACACTCCGTTTAATCATAGTAAACGGTTCGATTAGTTCATCTCTTTGTGCAGGCAAAACCGGGATATAACTAATGAGTCGCAATTTCGATGAGCCTAATATCAATTCAAAATCACCTGGTAATACTGCCGGAGAAACCTTGAGCATTTCTGAAGAACCTAAAACATCAAGTGTTTGTTGCCGATTTAAACTTCCAGAATCAACAATTAGTTTATTGGCACGTAAGACATTAGGAGATATTCCAAAATTATCTTCATTTGCAATATCAACAAATGCCTTGTGGGCAATCGGGCCAACAGAGCCGATTACTTTGGTTTGTTCATTACTGTCCGACTCGATTGATTTAATAAATTTGTCATCAACCAAACTATCAGACACAATCAAAACTTCTGAATACGCACCATCCAAAACCCTTGCCCGATTGAATAAAAATTTGACAACAATTCGCCAACCGGCAATAAAAAAGCAATTAATAAAAAAAGATAGTATCAATACCGCGGAAGGAAATCCTACAATACTATTACCTGCATTTTCAATAATAAGAGTGCTTCTCATATTATAAATAAGCACAATAACAACAATTGTGCTTGAAAATACCGCATACATTATTGTCAAAAATAATTCAGGATTAAATTCGGTTGAACGGCGTTCATTGGTTCTAAAAAAATAAAATACGGAAAGGGGAATAATCATAATAATTGGCACTGCAAATTTGAAATTACCAATCAAAAAATTAGGATTAAGATTTGAAAATAAGCTAAACATATTTTTTGGTGGCTCGCCCCAGTAACGAAGATAAAATGCCAAGATTATTCCGAAACAAAATATTGTGCTATCTGCAAATAATCTTATCAATCTTCTGTTTAAGGTGTTTTTGTCATGAGTTAAAGTCTTTTCCCAAATAGCATCTTCTCGACCTGAGCCAAATCTTAAAAAGCCACAGACAATTGCAATTTGTGTAAGCACAAAACTGTATGGGATATGAACAAAAGGTATCTTTATCATCAATCTTTCGGCACACAGTCCAACAACTGATAACGCATAAAATAAACCCTGTATGAGAATAAGTCCTCCCCAAATGGTTGAGTAATTAAATCCCCCATCAGTAGCAAGCTCTCTATAATTATGATTACCAATTCTAAATAACCAATAATTTCCCCAGAAAAAAGAGACCATCGCCAGTGGTCCGAGAAGTCTCATTACCTTATGAGAAAAGAATTGAAAAGATACCGGGCTAATTATCGGTAGTCCCATATTTCGCATATTAAATAATATTTGAAAATTACCTCCAAGAGTTCTTACCTTTCTAACAAATTCTCTATCCCAAGTTTCACTCGTCTTATCATATATTTTTGCGGTTGAATCAAAGAT
>CAMZKK010000143.1 GCA_947311175.1 uncultured Planctomycetota bacterium
ATCTTTGATTTTTTCAAAAATTCAAGCATATCATCTTTAGAAGTTTCAAGACATGGAATCTTAAAAGATGCCCCCATTGTTGCTCGTAAAAATTGGGGGTGGGTAATATCTGAAAACTGACCACAAAGAGTAACGCAATCAAAACCAGCTGCAGCAGCAGTCCTTACCATAGTTCCGGCATTTCCTGAATCTTGAATATCATCCAAAATTATCATTCTTTTAGGCTTATCAATTTGTCGTAATCCAATCTGCTTTGATTTTATAATTACTGCAATCTCTTCAGGGCTTTTAAGGACGGTGAATGATTCATAGCAAATAGAGGTTGTCTTTATCAGTTTAATCTTTGTCCCTGTCAAACTATCGATAATTGAAGATATTTCCGAATTATGCAAATACGCTGTTTCTGTGAAAACAATTGCTTCAATTGTTGCCGATGCGTTTAGTGCCTCTTGTACCAAGTGAATCCCCTCTGCAACAAATTCACCATTTGCTCTACGTTCTTTTGGATTTTTAAGGAGTTTTTTTATGTATTTTATTTGGGGATTTTGACGACTGGTAATTATTTTTAAACAGTTACTCACATTAATCTCCAAACATCTTGAATTAAGAAAAACTTGCCCTTGAGGATAGGGTCTCAACTGAGAATAGGATAATCACGATATTGCCAAAGTTTGCCTTTGGTTATTTAATAATACTCAAAACTTTATCTAAGGCGGCACGTTCAATTTGCCTTACACGCTCTCGTGTTAGTTTAAGTTTTTTACCAATTGCTTGTAGGGTATAAAGCTCACCACCTTTATCTAAGCCATATCTCATTTTTAAAACTATCTGTTCTCTCATCTCAAGACAGCCAAGAAGAAGTGCCATTTTATCTTGCTCTTCACCATCAAACAACATCTCTGATACAGATGACTCTGTATCTTTTGCCGGGATTTCATTTATAATGTCCACAAGCTCATCATTGTCATTTCTAAAACCGCTAAATGCTCTCCTCCCAAAACTTGAAGACGAATCTGCACCAATAGCCTTTCGGATAATTGCAATTTTTTCTGGTTTGAGCATCATCTCAGCAGCAACTTCATCACTTGTTGCAGTGCGTTCTAAATCTTGTGAAAGCCGACTGCTAACCTTTCGCCACTTACTGACAAGTTCTGACATATAGGCAGGAACCCTTACATTTTTTAATTTTGTATTTACAGCCCGTAATATTGATTGTTTAATCCACCAACTAGAATAAGTAGAAAAACTAGCACCGCCATCTACATCAAAACGATCCACAGCCTTCATTAAACCAAGATTACCCTCAGCAATAAGATCCATTAATGGCAAACCATAATTCACATATTTTTTTGAAATATTCACCACCAATCGAAGATTAGAGCTAATCATTCGGTCTTTTGCTTCTTTATCTCCAGCCGCAACCTTAGAAGCTACTTCTTTCTCTTCTTCCTTGGTTAGCAGAGGAAATCGACTGATTTCCTTAAGATATGCTTCTATATCATCACTAATGTAACGACTCACTCACTTTCCCCAGACAAAAAAAAGAGGGACATTTAACTCTGCCCCTCTTTTATATTTAAAGATTAAATTTCCTTAGGATCAACCCAAGTCATCATCTTACGAAGTTCACGCCCAACCTTCTCAATTGGATGATCGTAATCAATAGCTCTCAATCTCTTGAGAACCGGTTGGTTGACCAAGTTTTCACATAAAAATTCTCTAGCAAAAGCACCGGTTTGTATCTCTGAAAGAATTTCTTGCATAGCTGCAACCGACTCTTCATTAATAACTCTTTTACCTCTAGTCAATCCACCATATTCTGCAGTCTCCGAAACAGAATAATTCATATAGCTAAGACCACCTTGGTAGAATAAATCAACAATCAATTTCATTTCGTGCATACATTCAAAATATGCAATCTCCGGTTGATAGCCAGCGTTTGTTAGGGTTTCAAAAGCTGATTTAATTAGATCGGCAACGCCGCCACAAAGAGCAACCTGTTCACCAAAAAGGTCAGTTTCTGTTTCTTCTTTAAAAGTAGTTCCAATTACTCCAGCCTTAGACCCGCCAACGCCTTTTGCATAACCAAGTCCAACAGCGTGTGCATTTCCGGTAAAATCCTTTTCAACCGCAATCAAGCAAGCAACGCCTCCACCTTTTACATATTCACTTCTAACAGTATGCCCTGGTCCCTTAGGAGCAATCATAACCACATCAACATTTTCAGGAGGAACAATCTGTGCATAGTGAATGTTAAATCCATGAGAAAACATCAACATATCACCTTCATCGAGGTTATCACAAACTTCATCTTTAAATACTTTCGCCTGAACTTGATCAGGTAGAAGCATTTGAATTACTTGAGCCTTTTTAACTGCATCAGCAACGGTGTGAAGCTCAAAACCATGCTCTTCTGCAAGTTTTGCATTTGCAGATCCGGGTCTTTGTGCAACGATCACATTTAATCCACTGTCTTTAAGGTTCTGTGCTTGAGCATGTCCTTGTGAGCCATAACCGATAACTGCAATTGTTTTATCCTTAATTGCATCATAATTTATGTCGCTATCATAATATACTTTTGCCATAATCTAATCCTTTCAACAATTTTCTTTTAAGGCACACGCCTTATAGTTTAAAGTATAAAGCATATTTGTTGTTTAAGTTAAGTCAAGTGAAAAAGATATAGAGATAAGGAAACAATTAACAATGAGTGAAGGTACTTTGGCTATCGATAAAGGTGATTCTGCTAATTTGTATCGCTAATATTTTCATTAATAATCGTTCGTAGTGCTTCCTTCATTGTTCATTGTTGGCGGATTCAACTCCCAACAGAAAATTTAGGATTAATTGCCTTTCCATTTTTTTAATTTATCCCTCAATGAGCGCTCACTAATCCCAAGAGCATTTGCCGTCTTTTGACGATGATTGTCAAAGATTTCTACCACTTTAAGGATATGGTCCTTCTCTACTTCAGCCACAGTTTTAATCCTTCCACCATCCTCAACAGTGCTGGTTATAGTTGAGTCTCCCCCACCGGTATCAGAAATCCCATATGCAAT
>CAMZKK010000144.1 GCA_947311175.1 uncultured Planctomycetota bacterium
CTGCTCTTTCGGGGTTTTCGCCTATACCCTCAAGTATCAACCTTACCCCTTCGATGATTTTACTTTTATCCATTTTTTTAACAAAATCCTTGTGTTTTTATTGCAGAAAGTGCTTCTTTTATTGAATCGAAAATTGGAATAATCTCAGTTAACCCTGCTAATCGAAACGGTTTTAAGGCATGACTGTTTTCGGTAACTACCCCCAAGAAACCTCCATGTTCATTAAGTTCTTTAAAATAAAACCCAACTGCAGCAACGGCAAAACTTGCCATATAGGTAATGTGGGAAATATCAACAATAACCACTTTGCATTTTTTATTGGTTACCGCATCTTCAAATGCCTCTTTGAGTGCAGTTTGTTGAGAATTATCTAACTCACCATTAAGGACCATTACCCCAATATCTTTAGCAAGATGAAATTCGATACTGAACCTGTCTTTTAATCTTTGAGGCATAAATATTCCTCTAAAAGAATCGGGCAGAAACATCTGTCTCTGCCCGATATTTGATTATTGTTACTACTCTGTTTTCTCTTCAGATGGCTTTGCCATTGTGGCTTTTCTACTTAGCTTAACCCTGCCTTGATTATCAATATCGATAATCTTAACATCAATCACTTGGTCGAGTTTAACTACATCGTCAACGCTTTTTACAAAACCATTGTCAATTTCTGAGATATGAACCAACCCTTCAAGTCCAGGAATAAATTCTACAAAACAACCAAAATCCTTGATTGATTTGATTGTTCCTTTGTAGGTTTTTCCAATTTCTGGTTCAGCAGTCATTGCCTCAATCATATCAATTGCTTTTTGAAAGCCTTCAACCTTGTCACTACTAATACAAACTTCGCCGGTATCTTCAATGTCAATCTTAACTCCGGTATCTTCTTGGATTCCACGAATAGTTTTTCCTCCCGGACCAATAATTTTACCAATGAGGTCAGGCTTAATCATAATCGTGTGCATTCTTGGAGCAAGAGGAGAAATGTCTTCTCGTGGGCTTTGAATAGACTTAAGCATTTCCTGTAGGATATGCATCCTACCTTCTTTTGCCTGTGCTAATGCACTCTTCATAATGTCTGTTGAAAGTCCTGAACACTTGATATCCATTTGCAGTGCAGTAATTCCATTTTGAGTACCAGTAACCTTAAAGTCCATATCGCCATAATGGTCTTCGTCGCCAAGGATATCTGTCAAGACAATAATGTCTTCGCCTTCTTTGATTAATCCCATCGCAATTCCGGCAACCGGACGTTTGATTGGAACACCTGCATCCATCAATGCAAGGGTGCCACCACAAACAGATGCCATTGATGATGAACCATTTGATTCCATAATCTCAGAAACTAACCTAATGGTATATGGAAATTCATCGCTAGGGATAACCGGAGTCAATGCTCGTTGTGCTAATGCACCATGACCAAGTTCTCTTCTACCAATACTTCTTGGCATTTTTGCTTCGCCGGTACAGTAACCAGGGAAGTTATAATGAAGATAGAATTTTTCAGTAGTTCTTTCCCCGAGTCCATCTTGAGTTTGCTCATCACTCTTTGTACCAAGGGTAGCAACTACCAACCCTTGCGTTTCACCACGAGTAAATAGTGCAGAACCATGCGCACATGGTAAGAGTCCGATTTCTGTCGCAATATCACGAACCTCTGTGAATTTTCTTCCATCAATTCTTGATTGATTTTCAACCATATAAGTTCGAACTATTTTTTCAGTAACACTTTCCCAAATAGATTCAAATTCTCCTTCGGTAAGTCCATCCTCTTCTTCTTCCTTAACAAACTCTTCTTTTACCGCGACCTTAACCTCTTTAGATGCATCGCTACGGTTAAATTTACCAGGTGTCAAAAGAGCTTTTATTAAATCTTCTTTTGCACGATTGTAAATAGTATCAAAAAGCTCACCGGCTTCTGGTGATTCAAATTCCATTTTTTCTTTGCCGGCTTTTTCTTGAAGTTCAGCAATCATTGCACAAATTTCTTTGATGGTTGCATGACCAAATTCAATCGCTTCAAGCATTCTGTCTTCAGAAATTTCATCTCCACCTGCCTCAACCATAGTTACAGCATCAGCAGTTCCGGCAACAGTCAAGTCAAGATTAGACTCTGCCATTTGACTTTTTAGTGGATTAATAACCAACTCACCATTAATTTGCCCAACTCTAACTCCAGCCATTGGACCAGCAAAAGGAATCTTTGAGATACAAACTGCTGCTGCTGCCCCAGTCATTGAAAGGACATCACCTTCATTTTCTCCGTCAAACGACATTACAACCCCGTTTATAACCACTTCCTTCATAAATCCCTTAGGGAAAAGCGGTCTAATCGGACGGTCGGTAAGACGCATAGTTAAAGTTTCGTGGGTAGATGGCCGTGCCTCACGCTTAAAAAATCCACCAGGGAATTTACCAGCGGCATAAGTTTTTTCTCTATAATCAACCATTAATGGGAAAAAGTCTCCGCGGGCATCTCCACCCATAGACACTGCGGAAAGCACAATGGTGTCACCATACTGCACCAATACTGCTCCGGCAGCCTGCTTTGCTATCTTACCAGTAGTAAGAGACATCTTTCTTCCACCAATTTCCCGTTCCACTTTTACTTCATTTAATTCTAACATACAAATTTCTTTCTTTTATTTCCTACATTCCTACAGCCCCATAGACTATCTAAGAGGCACCTAACAATTATATTTTTTTTATTTACGCAATTTAAGTCTTGATACGATTGAACGATAGCGTTCACCATCTTTATTGCGAAGATACTTCAACAACTTTGATCGACGGCTAACCATCTTTAACAATCCACGACGTGAGTGATTGTCCTTCTTGTGGGTTCTCAGATGATCTGTTAGATTACGAATCCTTTCTGACAAAACCGCAATCTGAATCTCAGGGCTTCCGGTGTCCTTATCATCTGCCTGAAATGTTTTAATCAACTCATCCTTACGTTCTCTTGTGATACTCATAACAACTCTCCATACATTACATTCTTCAATAGTGCAGGCTTTATTGTCCACACTATGAAACAAACTGCAACGCAATCCCTTAGCAACATACCAAGGCCAAATTACATTACAAAAAAATATTATCCTTTATTTATCGTCAAGGTCAAGTCCGGTCTGTGAGAAAAACTTTATGACCATCATACTCAACTCTGAGAATTTTTTCTACTTTATCAATCAAAACCTTTGCATTAAATGGTTTTCGCAAATAATTTTCAGCTTCAAATCCGTCATACTTAACATGCAATTCACTCATCGCACTCGTCACTATAATAGGAATGTCTTGAACGATTGGCTCTGCTCTTATAGCCTTAATAACATCAACCCCATTACCATCACACAAAACGACATCAACAATTGCCATTCCGCACTTGCAATCCGAATTGGCAATATATTCAGCAACTCCAGCGACTGTCCGTTCATGATGACACAAATATCCTGCTGAGCTCAAAATCAAACTGACAATTGCTGCCGCATCCGGATCATCTTCAACAATCAAAAGTTCATGACCACCGAAATCCCTAATACAATCTGTCCTACTCAGCACCGTCTCTTTGAGGCTTCGCAAAGTCGGAAGGCCTGCATCATACCATTCTTTTTCAATCTTTAATTTCCTCTGACGATTGTGATTTTTCAGCTTTTGCCACTCACTATAATCTGGAGCGGAATAATCAAAACGAAAATTATCATGACAGTCAACAGTAAAAATAAACTCACCTTGATAATAAGCTTCATGAATTGAAAGCTTCATGTGCGGATAATCCTCACTGCCAAGCCGAAGAATGTATGATTTATTTGCCTGTGGATTATTTTTATCTGTTTCTTCTTCAAGCTCTGCAAGTAAAGCATTAAAATTCAATCCAGCCTTAAACTCAACAGCATGCTCTTTACGAAGCTCATCTTTGTCATAGGCAGACAATAGATAAATATCAATAGCCTCAGTCAAAATCTCTGAAGTAAGATTTTCAAATTTCACAAACAAATATTCCTTAATAATTTAACCTATTCCACAGTAGGGTGCGAAATTTAATTAACAATCAACAATGAAGGTGCTTTAGCTAACGCTAAAGGCAATATTTATAAAGGTCGAAAGTATAAACCGTTATAAAAAAACGTCAAGACAAAAGCCCTGAGAAAACTCAGGGCTTTTGTCTTTATTTAGATTTTAAAAAGAAAGTTTAGTCATTCTTTTTTTCTTCTTTTTCGTCATCAACAACTTCAAATTCAGCATCGACGATATTATCTTCTTCTTTGTCACTTTTTCCTCCGCCAGCTCCGGCATCACATCCGGCATCACATCCGGCTTCTGCTCCTGCCCCTTCACTACCAGCCTGTTGACTTTGTTCGTATAACTTCTGAGCCAAACTATGACTTTTTTCCTCTAAAACCTTTATCGCGACATCAATATCTTCTTTGGTGCTAGACTCATCGGCAGTAACCTTTTTCACACCTTCCATTGCCTCTTCAATAGCCTTCTTTTCTTCATCATCCACTTTGTCTGCATGCTCTTTTAAGGTTTTTTCTGTCATAAATACCATTTGATCTGCTGAATTTCTAGCAGTAATCAATTCTGCCTTTGCTTCATCTTCCTTAGCATGTTCTTCGGCATCTTTGACCATTTTTTCGATATCGCTTTCATCAAGACCGCTTGAACTTTTAATTGTTATTGACTGCTCTTTACCGGTTGCCTTATCTTTTGCAGATACAGACAGGATACCATTGGCATCAATATTAAATTCAACCTCAACCTGTGGCACGCCACGAGGAGCAGGAGGAATGCCATCTAATTGGAACTTGCCCAAGGTACGGTTGTCGGCAGCCATTTTTCTTTCACCCTGCATAACATGAATATCAACCGCAGGCTGATTGTCGGCAGCTGTTGAAAATACTTCACTCTTCTTCGCAGGGATTGTGGTATTTCTTTCAATCAATGGAGTCATGATTCCACCTAATGTCTCAATTCCAAGAGTTAGAGGAGTAACATCAAGCAAGAGAACATCTTTAACATCTCCAGCCAAAACCCCACCTTGAATCGCTGCACCAATAGCAACAACTTCATCAGGATTTACCCCTTTATGTGCTTCTTTACCAAAGATTTTTTTAACAATCTCTTGAACTGCCGGCATCCGAGTTGAGCCACCAACCAAAACAACTTCATCAATATCACTAGCCTTAAGTCCTGAATCTTTTAGACATTGCTCACATGGCTTAGCGGTTCTTGCCACTAAGTCATCACAAAGCTCTTCAAATTTTGCACGAGTCAATTTAAGCTGCAAGTGTTTTGCTCCACTTTGATCAGCAGTAATATATGGTAGATTAATATCTGTACTCGCTGTTGTTGAAAGCTCACATTTAGCCTTTTCGGCAGCTTCTTTTAGACGTTGCAGAGCCATGTTGTCATTATACAAATCCACACCTTGTTCTTTTTTAAACTCTTCGCATATCCATTTAATAATAAGCCCATCAAAATCATCACCACCAAGATGAGTATCACCATTAGTTGCAAGCACTTCAATCACGCCATCACCAACCTCTAGAATAGAGACATCAAAGGTTCCGCCACCGAGGTCATAAACAGCAATCTTTTCATTTGCTTTTTTGTCAAGACCATACGCAAGGGAAGCAGCGGTTGGTTCATTAATAATTCTCTTGACCTCAAGACCTGCAATCTTCCCTACATCCTTAGTTGCTTGTCTTTGTGAGTCGTTAAAATAGGCAGGAAC
>CAMZKK010000145.1 GCA_947311175.1 uncultured Planctomycetota bacterium
AAGCAATAGGTAACAAGGTGAGAATATTTTCGGGAAAGTGCAACCGCAGTGGTTGTCGCTAAAGGAATGCCTTTGTAGGCAGGACCAAAAAGGCAATCGAATTCTGCCTCAATGGTTTCGTTTAAGGCTTGGGCGTAGAACTCACCTAATCTAGCGAGTTGTTCTCCATTGTCATAATTTCCGGTATTTATAAAAAAAGGAGTTTTTCGTCCTGACTTGGTGACAAAATCCCCAAAGGTAAGCACCTTACTTTTTACCATAAATTCAATAAATTCACGCTTATAGTTTTTCATTTTTTTGTAACTTTCTATGTATAATAAAAGAAAAGAATATAGATTATCTAATTCATTAATATCACTTTAAGGTTAGCTAAATCATCTTCATTGCTAATTATTCATTATTAATTAAATTTCGCAGGCTACTGCGTAATGTTTATGATATTGAGACAAGAATAAATATTCAAGCATTAATGATAATGTTGTGGAGATTAGAATTATTCAGGACAGCACCACTATGCTAATTTAGGTTAATATTGCTTTATTTTAAAATTATAGATACAATACAAACAAATTAATTTTACAAGATAACTATATTTTACAATAAGGATTTAATTTATGTTTAACGTTAAAGCATTTTCACCATTGATTAAAACGCTATTGATCGGTGTTTTTACTATGTCCGGTTTGGCGATAGGGCAAGAGAAAAGTGTCGGGGGCAACAAAGGTATTATTTATGTTTCATGGGATGGAAGCGGGGATTACAACTGTGACGGCAGCTCTGATCAAGTAGAGATAAATAAGGCATTACAATATGTAGCAAGTCACCCTAAATACACAACTGTTTATTTAAAGGGACCGCATACCTATTGGATTGACCAACCGATTGCGATGCCGAGCAATATGAAGTTAACCGGTGACGAGACAGCTACGGTTCAATTAATTCATGTTACTGCCGATATTTGGCCTGGCAACAAACCTATGATTTATCCTGCTGGTCAAAAATATTGGGAGAGTCACGATGATTATAAATTTGATATAGGAACTGCCTTGTATGGCAAAGATGATGATTCAATATCGAATGTTGAAATCTGTGGATTTAAACTTGATGGCGGAGACAACAATTTAAAGACCGGAAAATGGAACATTATTTTAATTCAGTTTTTCACAGCTCACAATATCAAGATTCACGATATGAAATTGTATCGGGCTCGTGGTGATTTGATTCGAATTATGGGAGGACCAACTCGGAGCACAAAAGTAAGAATTTATAACAACATACTTTATGATTCAGGACATGATGGCACATACCTTGTAAGAATTAATGATTTAAAAATATACAACAATGAAGTTTATGAAATTGGCTCTAATGCCGGATTTCGGGTTCACGATTGTTCTAAGATTTATGTTTATAAAAATATCATCGGGATGGATTGGAATAAATCGGCATGCGGGTATGCAGGGATATATATTTGTGTAAATGGTTTTGAGCCGGAACTTGCCGAGATTTACGACAATTATATATATGGCAGGACGGTCGGGATTCTTGTGTATGTTGAGTATCAAGGTATGAAAGGTACCGGTGTCCACATTCACCATAACAGAATATTTAAATCCCTCAATTACGAAGATGACCCTGACATTCACGGTGGGATTCGCATTGTTGCTGCTCGTGATGTCCTTATTGAATACAATACACTTGAGGGTGGAGTATTAGATGGTATCATCTTTGAGTTTGGAAATCTGGAAGAATCTCAATTTACCGGCAAATTCAAAACAATTGTTAGAAACAATATTATTAGCAACTATGGTGGATATGGAATTAAAAGCCGTGTGTCTTCCGGCAAACATCATTATGAATTATCACATAACAATATCTATAATTGTTCCGCTGGTTTTTATGATAAAAATATTTTCACAACTCCAACTACCGATGTTCATTACAATCCGTTATATGCCAACACCAAAGGAGATGAGCCTAAAAAAATAGACCTTCATCTTAAATCACAATACGGCAGATGGAATGGTAGCAAGGGAGTTAAAGACAAAGAAACCAGCCCTCTGCTGCTAAATACTCCGGCAGACATTGCCTTTGGTGCGTATGGCAATACTCGCTATGCAAGCAGACGTGAAAAAAAATAATAGATACCACAAGATATGCAATAATATTAAATTCCGCCTCAATTGCGAAATTTAGGTTTATAACTAAAGGAGATACACAATGAAAGCTTGCAAAAATAAGGCTATCGCAAATATTTATATATTATTAATGGCAGTAATATTAATTATCGTTGTCGGAGCATTGTTGTCTCACCCCAACCCACTAAAAAGTGTTTCGAGGATAATCAATGCCAATAGTGATGTTTCAAATAAAGAAAAATGTGAGGCATTTGAAAAATTAAATAAATACCTTAACGCCGACAATGCCGGGGGATTACAAAAAAAGGTTTCCGAAATAATCAATAAAATTCCAAATAATGAAGATGAGAATGTTGTCAAAATAGTTGTTGATATTTCTCAAAAAATCAAAGGGATTGGCTGTGAACGGTTTTTGACAAGAACAATTACAGACAACAACTATTCTGAAGAGTTAAAATTAAACGCTTTAAGATTACTTCTCAAAAGCTCGGAGCTTCGTGACAGCTATATTTCAAACAAGATGGCAAACATCATTAAAAACAACAAACGACAACTTGATTTAAGAAAAAAGATTATTGATAGTGCCAATAAATATTGGAACGGAGAAATCCTTGATGCCTTGCTTGTTGTTGCAAAGGACAAAAATGATTCTATCAACCTTCGCCTCGCAGCAATCAATAAATTAGGTGAGAAGCTGGTTATGGGTTCATCGGCAATGGATGATATCTTATCACTATATTTGGATAGAAATAAATCAATCACCAAAGCTGCCCAAAAAGTTTTACAAAAGGCAAGGAATCGCACCAGTATTTTTTCTTTTTATGGTTATGGCACCGCGGTAGGAAATGCAATGGGTGGCGTGTCTAAGATACAGGCATTAAACGCCTCTCACCAACAACAGTTAATGGCATTAATGGATGACGGGGAAAAAGAAAAAAAGAAAACCGCGGTCGAAAGGATTGCAGAAAAATTGAATGACTCGGCTACTTCTGTTAGGGTGGCAGCAGTCTATGATTTGGGGCAATTAAATGATAGGGCAGCAATTCCCTTTCTTAATAAACTTGCCGAGCACGAGACCAAAGGGAGAGTTCAAGTCATGCTCGCTAAGGTTTTTGTAAAATTGCACAACAAAAACACGATAAAGTCATTATCTATCCTAATCAAAAATGCCCGCAAAAGGGCAAAGCCAGAATGTATAAAGGCATTTGAGATAATTGCGAAAAAAAAATGGTCGGCAAGTATAGTTGGAATAAAAAAAAAATATGTCGTAAAAAAAGCTTCAGTAAGACCTCAACTAAAAGGCTTATGGAACAATAAGCCTTGGGTAGATGCAAATGTTGGCGTCATAGATAATTTCGCAAGCAAGAGTTCTTCACATCATCCTATTACTGAATTTAAATTACTCTATGATGACGATAATATTTATCTTCATTTTCAAGTGCATGACAAATACATAATTGCAAAAACTAAGGATTTTCAAGGATTGGTTTATCAGGATTCTTGTGTTGAGTTTTTTGTTAAACCAAGTATCGGTAATGGTTATTTTAATTTTGAAGTTAATTGTGGTGGCAATGTTTTATGTAGTTATATCATAGATAGAAGTTATGCAGTTAATGGAGTCAAAAGAAGAACGAAGTTAAGCAAGTCATGGTTGAGGCAATTAAATGTTTTCCATACAATGCCAAAGGTTGTATTAGAAGAAATTAAAAAAGAAACAATCTGGAGAATTGAATATGTAATTCCTAAAAAACTACTGGAGTTTTATATAAAAGAAAAAATAGGAGATTTTTCAGGGCAAGAGTGGACAGCAAACTTTTACAAATGTGCCGATGGCTCTTCTCATCCTCATTGGGGAATGTGGAAAGATTGCACGCCACCACTTAATTTTCATCAGCCTGAAAAATTTGGGAAATTAATTTTTGAAAATAGTGACAAAGGTTAAATATGAAAAAAGAATATGTTATTAAAAAAGCAGTAGTTACTCCCACGCAAACAGGTGAATGGGATGGAAAATCATGGCAAGATGCAAATATCGGCAAGATAGAAATTTTTGGTGACGGTGGCTCCGGGCATAAGCCGGAAACAAAATTTAAACTTCTTTACGATGCTGAATTTTTATATGTGCACTTTAAGGTTGTTGATAAATATATAATTGCAAAGGCAGCAGAAACGAAAGAACGTTCTTGTTATGACTCATGTGTTGAATTATTTATAAAGCCTTGGACTGGCAAAGAATATTTTAATTTTGAAATCAATTGCGGTGGGTATGTAACTTCGTATTTTATGATTGATTGGCAGCGTGTGGGCAATGGTTTTAAAGAAAGAATCTCAATTGATGATAACTTCAAACACCAGCTAAATGTCTTTCACTCTATGCCTAAGTCAATAATGAATGAGATTAAAAAGAAAACCACATGGCAGGTTGAATATAAAATACCTTTTACACTATTTGAACATTATATTAAGGAAAAGATTGAAATATTCGCAGGAAAAGAATGGACGGCAAATCTATATAAATGTGCAGATAAGTCTTCTCACCCTCACTGGGGAATGTGGAATGATTGCACCCCACCACTAAATTTTCATCAACCGGAAAAGTTTGGAAAATTAATCTTTGAATAAACCTAAATTTTATATTTGATACGGAATTTAGGTTAATCCTCATCTCTTGAAAGAATGGTCATGAATGCTTTCTGCGGGACGATTACTGAGCCAATTGACTTCATTCGTTTTTTGCCTTCTTTCTGTTTTTCTAATAATTTTCGTTTTCTCGTAATATCACCACCGTAACATTTTGAGGTTACATTTTTACTCATTGCCGAAATATTTTCCCTTGCGATGATTTTGCCACCAATAGTTGCTTGCAAAGTTACCTGGAACATATGACGAGGGATTTCTCGACGCATCTTAAGAAGGATTTTTCTAGCTCTCTTTTCTGCGGTTTCTTTTTCAAGAATCATTGATAATGCATCAACCGGTTCTCCGTGAACGAGAATATCTACTCGCGTAAGGTTTGCCTTGCGATAACCGGCAACCTCATAATCCATTGTTCCATACCCTCTAGTCGCACTTTTTAGTTTATCATAAAAGTCAAAAATTATTTCGGCAAATGATACATCATAAGAAAGCAAGGCACGAGTTCCGCCATGTAAATATTCAATCCCTTTATAGGTTGCCTTCCTGTCCTCAGCGAGCGTCATAACTGCACCAATAAATTCTTCAGGAATCATTATCTGTAATTTCACCACCGGCTCTCTAAATTCACTAATAAAGTTTGCTGTTGGCACATCTGCCGGTGAATGTACCTCCATAACCGTGCCATTAGTTTTAAGGATTTCATAAGTTACATTAGGTGCGGTTTGAACAATTTCAATTCCGCTTTCTCGCTCTAATCGCTCTTGAATTATCTCCATGTGGAGAAGCCCAAGAAAGCCACACCGAAAACCAAAACCCAACGCACTTGAACTTTCAGGCTGATAACTAAAGGACGAATCATTTAGTGCAAGGCGGTCTAATGCCTTACGAAGACCTTCGTAAGTCTCACTCACTGCCGGATAAAATCCACAATACACCATTGCCATCGGCTGTTCATATCCCGGCAATGGCTCAACCGTATCTTTTGCAGAAGTAATTGTATCACCAATCCTAACATCTTTTATGTCTTTAATTGCAGCGACAAGATACCCAACCTCTCCGACAGACAACTCTTTCCTTGCTTCCATCTTTTTGCCAAAAATTCCAATGTCTGTAATCTCATGGGTGCGTCCCATTGATATCATTTTGATTTTATCACCCTTTTTCAAGGTTCCATCAACCATCCTAATGCTAACGATTACCCCACGATAGTCATCGTAAAATGAGTCGTAAATTAACGCCCTTGGTGGTGCATCCTTATCACCCGTTGGAGCAGGTATTTTCTCAATAATAGCTGCGAGTGCATCATCAATTCCTTCGCCGGTCTTAGCACTGGTTTTTAAAACTTCACTAATATCACAGCCAAGAAATTGCTCAAACTCTTCGCCAACTGCGTCAAAGTCAGCTGTGGGAAGATCTATTTTGTTGACTACCGGAATGATGTCTAAGTCTGCCTCAATTGCCAGATAGGCATTTGCCAAGGTCTGTGCCTCCATTCCCTGTGAGGCATCAGCGAGTAATAATGCTCCCTCACAAGCAGCCATACTTCTACTTACCTCATAAGAAAAATCCACATGACCCGGAGTATCTATGAGGTTGAGGATATATTTTTCGCCTTTATATTCATAAGGAATAGTTATGGTATGTGCCTTAATGGTGATTCCTCGTTCTCGTTCAAGATCCATATCATCAAGAATTTGTTCTCGAAATTCCCTTTGGGTTATAACTCCGGTTTTCAACAACAGCCTATCAGCCAGTGTACTTTTACCGTGATCAATATGGGCAATTATTGAGAAGTTTCGTATGTTTTCAGTGCGCATCCTGCAGCTCCTATAAGTCCAGCATCATTCTCCAGCTCTGCTCGTAGGATTTGCATCCTTTGCCCTGGAATTGTTAATACTCTTTTGTTAAATTCGTCAATTATGAGTTTAGATAGAATATCCCACTCATTAGTTATTCCACCTGAAAATATAAATTTCTCAGGATTTAATAAATTTGCCATACTCGAGCAGAGGATACCAAGCATTCTGCCGGTTTCATTAATCGTTTCGACCGCCAAGCTATCGCCATCTTTATATGCCTCAAAAATATCGACACAAGTTATTTTGTTTTTATCCATAGAGCTCAACTCTGATTCTCTACCCCGTTCTAACTCCTCAACAAAACGGCGTTCGGTACTGATGGCACTGGCGTAAGTTTCGATACAACCTCTTGCCCCACATCCACATAATCTTGCACCCGCACCGCTATCAACATTTACATGTCCAAGCTCACCGGCAGTCCAATCAATTCCTCTTACCAATTCACCATTAAAAATTATTCCACCGCCAATTCCAGTACCAAGAGTTGCCATCACCAGTGAGCGACAGTCCCGACCTGCTCCTAACCAGAATTCACCATAGGTTGCAGCGTTTGCATCATTTTCAAGATTGATAGAAAATCCGGTAATCCTCTCAAGGATTTCAACAATAGGAAGCCCTGAAAGCTGTGGTAAGTTTGGTGATAAAACGCTACCGTTCTTGTGATCAATGGGTCCCGGAACGCCAATTCCAACGCCAACGACTTCGTCATTTTTAATATTTTGTGCTAAGATTACCTCTGCTATCAAATCCCCAATTCTATCTGAAATATCAGCACTACTAACCGTTGGAAGAGATTTTTTAAACAAAATTTTACCGGTAACAGAAACAACCCCTGCTCGCATATTTGTACCACCAAGGTCAACCCCAATGATATATTTACTCATCGTACTCTCCTCTGCACAAGGTAATCTTTTAGCTTAGCCAAGGCTCTCGCGCGGTGACTTACCTTATTTTTTTCACTACTACTTGCCACCGCAAAACTAGACTGCAAGTCATTGCTAAAAAATAATGGATCATAGCCAAAACCAGCATCTCCACTTTTCTCTCTTAAAATTCTACCAAAACACTTACCTTCAAAGGTTACAGTTTTTTCCCCCGGAATAGCCAAAGCAATAACGCAAGTAAAGTTTGCACCTCTATCAGCCGTAGGAACTTCGGATAATTTACGCAAAAGAAGATTATTGTTTTTTTCATCAGTCGCACCTGCACCGCTAAACCTAGCACTATGGACACCGGGAGCTCCGGCAAGGAAATCAACCTCAAGCCCTGAGTCATCTGCCAAAGATGGTAACTTGGTAATCTGAGCAGTAATATCTGCCTTGATGCGAGCGTTATCGTCAAAGGTTTTACCTGTTTCTTCAATCTCACCAACCTCAGGAAATTCAAGGACTGAAACTATTTCAATATCAAATCCATCAAGAATCTCATTAAGTTCTTTGACTTTATTTTTGTTTTTGCTGGCAAGTACTATTTTCATTGGCTATCTATTATTGATTGTGGGTAGTTAATACTATTTAATTCGAAGGACTTTTTTTTGTTTTTTGATAAGCTCTTTAATTCCTGCCTTTGCCAAATTTTTCATTATAGAAAACTGTCTGTCACTAAATGCCTCTCCTTCGGCAGTTCCTTGAATTTCAACAAAACGATTGTCGTCAGTCATGATAATATTCATATCTACCTCCGCCTTCGAGTCTTCTTCATAACACAGATCAAGCACCGGTTTATTGTCAACAACCCCAACACTAACTGCGGCAACAAGATTTTTAATGACATTCGCATCTTTTTCAATCAATTCATTTTTTTTCATCCAAGAAATTGCATCTGCCACCGCAACCATTGCACCGGTTATGCTAGCACACCGAGTTCCGCCATCTGCCTGAATTACATCGCAATCAATATGAATGGTATTTTCTCCAAGTGCATCCATATCAACCGCACAGCGAAGAGCTCTACCAATTAGACGACTAATTTCCGAAGTTCTACCGCTAATCTTCCCCTTAACAGATTCACGAGTTACCCTTGTTGTCGTGCTACGAGGGAGCAATGAATACTCAGCTGTCAACCAGCCCTGCCCGGTTCCCTTAAGAAATGATGGTACCCTACTTGTTACGCTGGCATTACAGATTACCTTGGTATTGCCAACCTCTATCAAAACCGAGCCTTCCGGATATTTAATAAATTTTCTTTTGATTTTTATTGGTCTGAGGGATTTATTGTTTTTATTTGTTTTTTTCATTAACCTTTTCTTTCAATAATTTAAGTCTATCTTTTTTTTCCTGTTCTTCATCCTGCACATCAAGAAACGCCTTAACCACTTCCGGATCAAATTGAGTGCCACTACAACGAATCATTTCTTCTCGTGCATCTTCTATACTCATCGATTTATGATATGAACGATTACTCGTCATTGCATCAAACGAATCTGCAGCACAGAGAATTCTTGCTCCTAACGGAATATCTTCACCTGCTAATTTACCGGGATATCCTCTACCGTCAAAGCGTTCATGATGATGCTTAATATCAAATATCACTTCACTCAATTCCTCGATTGGTTCAAGAATTGTGCTAGCAATAAGTGGGTGTTTTTGAATGGCAAGATATTCCGGATCAGTAAGACTTCCGGTTTTATTGAGAACCATTTCGGTTATCCCAATCTTGCCAAAATCGTGAAGTATCCCCGCAATTTGAATCATCTCAAGTCGTTCACCAGAATAACCACATTTGCGTGCAATTTGTCTAGCATATTTTGCCACATTTTCACTATGAAAACGAGTATAAGGATCCTTTGCCTCAAGCACCTTTGCCATTACTTGCAATATATTCAAGAATAACTTTTGGCTTTTTTTGTTGCTTGCATTTATTTTTGAAGAGAAAATTCGTCGAGTAATCGCCCGCTCCGCCTTAAGGATAAATATATCCATCTCCAGCGGTTTTACAAAATAATCTTCAACATCTAAATACTGTAGTGCATCAAGCTGAGTTTCTTTATCCGGAAGTGCAGTGATGATAATAATGGGAATATCAACGGTTGAACTAAGCTGTCGATAAATATCTTGACCGGTGATTGAACCTGGCAACATTAAATCCAAAATAATCAAATCAAAAGGTTTGCGTTCACTAATACTTTCAAGGATTATCTTTAGAGCGCTGTCGCCATTAGTGGCTGTCAATATATCTGAAAAACCCTCTCGCTCAAAGGTTTTCTTTACAACAGAACTAACATCAAGGTCATCTTCATCGATGAAAATTCGTGCTGCCTTGACGATGTCATCAATATCGTTAGTTTTATTGTCAACCCTTGACGTATAATCCAAAGATTTCTCCTATTTTCCTAAAAGTTCAGCGAAAAGCCCACGATACAAATGCATCCTATTTTCCGCTTGATCAAAAACTATACTTTGTTCAGACTCCATAACTTCATCCGTAATCTCTTCTTCACGATGAGCCGGAAGGCAGTGCATTACCTTGCAGTGCTTTGGTGCTAAGTCAAGCAATGCCTTATTTACTTGATAGGGAGCAAATGCATTTTTTCGTTTTTCGTACTCTCCTTCTTGCCCCATGCTCGTTGCAACGTCAGTGTAAATGATATCAGCATCGGTTATCTCCGGCTTAATATTATTGGTAATACATGGTTTAAAATCAGGGTTATCGTTGATTAAAAATTTAAGATTTTTTTCAGTAAATTCATAACTCTTAGGAGCGGTAAGCGTAAACTTCATCTCAAATCTTGACGCTGCTGCTGCCAAACTTAATGAAACATTATTTCCATCACCAACAAAAACAATCTTCTTCCCCCTAACTTCACCAAGATACTCAGTCATGGTTATTATGTCAGCCATTGCTTGAGTTGGGTGTGAATAATCTGACAAGGCATTGATTACCGGTTTATCGGAATACTCAGCCATCTCTTCAACAATTTTGTGTTCAAATGTTCTGATAGCAATAATGTCAACATATCTGCTAATCACTCTTGCAACATCTTTTACCGCTTCTCTCTTGCCAAGACGCGAATCATCTGTCAATTCTTGAGTTATTGAATGTGCCCCCATTGATGCCGCTGCGGTTTCTAGGGAGACTCTGGTTCTAGTTGATGGCTTTTCAAATATTGTCATCAATGTTTTACTGATAAGCAATCTGTCTGGAATTCCTGCCTTCATTCTTTTTTTCAAATCAAGGCAACGTTCAAGAAGGACTTGAAGCTCTTCCCTGTTGTGATCAAGTATATTTATAAAGTGTTTCAATTTAATATTCCTTAATTATTCAGCAAGTTGTGGTTGGCACATTGCTTAAAGCATTTTTCAAAACATCCAATCCAAAATCAATTTCTTCTTTTGTTATATTGTAAGCAGGAAGCATTCGCAAGACGGTATCATGAGTGCAATTTATAATCAACCCATTGTCTAGACATCTACGAACAACCGCAGAACCAGCAATATCTAATTCTATTCCAATCATCAAACCACATTGTCTGATTTCTTTTATCCCAAGATTTTCTTCCTTCATTGCAACTAATTTCTTTGAAATATAGTCAGCCATTTTATTTATATTTTCCAAAAGACCACCATTAATCAACTCATCAAAAACAACCATCGCAGCCGCACAGACAATTGAGCTGCCACCAAAGGTTGTCGCATGAGTACCTGGTTTTAAGGACAGAGCAATTTCCGGTTTCACCATAATTGCTCCCATTGGTAATCCACCGGCAAGTGCCTTTGCAGTGGTCATAATATCTGGTTCAACCCCAAAATATTGATAACCAAAAATAGTTCCGAGTCTCCCCGGACTGGTTTGAACCTCATCAAAGATAAGCACGATTTCTTTTTCGTCACACAACTTACGAACATCTTCAAGATATTGTTTTTCAGCAGGAATAACTCCACCTTCGCCCTGCACCGGCTCAATCATTATTGCACAAGTATTCTCATCAACAACTGCTCGGATAGCCTCTATATCATTGAATGGAACATGAATAAACCCTGGTACCGTTGGGGTAAATCCCTCACGATAATTTGGTTGTCCGGTAGCACTAATAGCGGCAAAGGTCCGTCCATGAAAAGAATTTTCCGCACTAATAATATTTATCTTTTCTTTCTCGGTATGAAGCCTAGCGAGTTTAATTGCTGTCTCTGCCGCTTCAGCACCGCTATTGCAGAAAAATAATCTTCCATCAAACCCACTGTGTGTCCCCATCATCTCCGCTAAAAGCCCTTGCTCTTTGGTATAGTAATTATTTGGCATATGAAATAATTCTTGTGCTTGCTTAACTATTGCCTCAACGACCTTAGGATGACAATGCCCTAAGGCACTAACGCCCCATCCTGGAAACAAATCAAAATATTTCTTTCCATCAGCATCCCACACCCAGCTACCACTACCTTTAGTGATAGCACATGGCACACGATTGTAATTTGGGATTACATGCTTTTCAAATAAACTTATTATATTTTGAGTTTTCATTTTCATTTTCATTTTCCTGTTTTTTTAATGTACCAGCTCACTGCCAATGCCGTCAGCGGTAAAGATTTCAAGCAAAAGTGCATGCGGTTGAAAACCACTAACAATATGAGCTTTTCCAACCCCACCCTTGAGACTTTCTATACATGCCTCAACCTTAGGAATCATTCCCCCTTTTATCACTTCTTCTTTAATTAAATTTTCAACTTCACTTTCGTGAAGACTTGTCATTAATGAATCTTCATCATCAATATCTTTGTAAATCCCTGCAATATCTGACAAAAATACAATCTTCGATGCATTCAAGTCTCTCGCGATAACTGAGCTAGCAGAGTCGCCATTGATATTATATAACTCATAAAGACCATCCGTTCCTTTGGCTATCGGAGCAATCAATGGCACAATTTTTTTATCAAGCATCTCAAATGCCAACTCAGCATTAATTCCACAAGGCGACCCTACACACTGCAAATCATCGTCAGGATATTGAATGAGATGTTTTTTCTTGGCAAGCAAGAATCCTTGATCTCTGCCGTTAAGAAGCTCTGCCTTACCGCCAGCCTTCCGCATAATTTGCATCAAGTCATGACCTACTTCATCAATCAATACCGAAGCGACTATATCCATTGTCTCCGAATCTGTCACCCGTTGACCATGAATAAAAACAGCATCTTTCCCTTTTTTTTGCATTGCTGCCGAGATTCTCTTGCCACCACCATAAACGATAACCGGTTTCATTCCGACAGAAATCATAAAATCAACATCTGCAAAAACCCGCTCTACCAACGCAGGATTTTCTTGAGCACTTCCGCCCAATTTAATTACAATCACCTGATTATGAAATGATTTTATATATGGAAGCGCCTCGATAAGTGCGGCAGCTTTTTTGGTGGCTTCTTCAACCATTCTCTCTCCGTTGCTTAGCTAAGTATCCTGTAGTTGCAATACTTACACAATATAATGCTTAAATCAAGATTATACTTTAAGTTATAAGTTTAATTTCGTCAATGAAAAATATGTTTTTGGAATAAGCATGGGATAAACATGAGACACGCAAAGAGGCTTTGCATTTCCCGGAATAAGGATGCGGGACACGCAAAGAGGCTTTGCATTTCCCGCGTTTCTTAATATACAGCACTCGCGTGCTCTACCCAGCCACCTGCTTTGATTAGCTTAATGGCAAAGTCATCGAGAGTAAAGGTTGCGGTTTCCTTTTTTGCTCCATTAGAAATGGTTATCTTCATTTGCTTAATGTCTATGCTGATTTTTGCTGCCCCACCCTTTGCAATCTTCAAAAATGACTTTATTTCATCACTCGAAAGCTCGATTGGCAACATCCCCCCATTCAACATATTTTGCCTGAAAATTCTGGCAAATCCCTCGGCAACAATTGTCGTAATACCATTAATCTCAAACGCCCAAGGAGCATGTTCACGAGAAGAGCCACAACCGAAGTTATTTCTTGTCAAAACAACCTTTGCCTCTTTAAAATTCTTATTTTCAGTGCTAAACCCCTTAATCTTCAAATCTTCAAGCAAATGAGGCTTCAAGGCATCTTTAGTTATCTCTGTAAGATATTTAGCAGGAATAATTTCATCCGTATTAATGTCATCTTTATCAAGAACCAATACTGGTCCACCGAATTTTTTCATATCCACATCCTCTTTAAAAACATTTAATATCCCCAAATGATACGTTAAAAGAAGAAAGTTGCAACAGAAAAACCACACTACAGCCAACACTTCTTAAATCTAAACTCAACAGTTGAAAACTGGAATCTGGAATAAACAATAAAAGAAGCCTACGAGCGATTTTTAACAAAACGAAAGCACCTATTTTCATTTATTCATTGAGTGCTTGTGCTGGCAGTAAAAAGAAATATTAGCGATATAAATCCTTCATCCTTCATCCTTCATCCTTCATCCTTCATCGTTCATTGTTCATTATTAATCGTTAATTAAATCCCTAACACTTCTGCCAGCTCGCTTCGTCGATATGGCTTAGAGAGAAATCCAAACAAACCTTCTTTTTTTAAGTCGCTTACTGATTCTTCTCGGGTGAAGCCTGATGCAATAATTACTTTAGCGTTGTTATTAATCTTTTTAATTGCCCGAAAGGTCTCTATCCCTCCCATTTTTGGCATAATCATATCAAGTAAAACCAAGCTTATTTTATCTTGCTGTTCTTGATATAAAACCACCCCTTCTTCGCCATTTTCTGCTGTCAATACCTCATATCCAAAATCTTCTAACAGTGATTTCCCTACAGTCCTGATTATATCTTCATCATCAATCAACAATACCGTTCCATTAGATTTACCAATGATTTTCGGCACTTCGCTTTTGCTGGATTTCTCTTCACTAAGCGGTAATAAGATATGAAAGATTGTTCCTTTATTAACTTCACTCTTAACCGTAAGTTCACCTCGGTGCATACACACAGTACCATAAACCGCAGATAAACCGAGACCAGTTCCTTTACCCTGTTC
>CAMZKK010000146.1 GCA_947311175.1 uncultured Planctomycetota bacterium
GCAATGTGCGGTAATTGAATATGCAAGGAATGTCTGCGGAGTTAAGGATGCATTAAGTGCGGAGTGGATTGACGAAGATGGCGAAGGGACGCTTGATAATGCCTATGTCGCTTTGATGGATTCACAACAAAATGTAACCGCAAAGGGTGGCACGATGCGACTTGGTAAATATGCTTGCAGACTCAGCCCTAATACCAAGGCAGAAGAAGCGTATGGCACAGATATGGTTAGTGAGCGTCATCGCCATCGCTATGAAGTTAATCCTTTAATGGTTGATAAATTAGAAAAAAACGGATTGGTAATTAGTGGCGTCAATCCGGAAAGTGGATTGGTTGAAATTATTGAATCAAAAGATCATCCTTGGTTTGTCGCAACACAGGCACACCCGGAATTTAAGAGTAGGCCGGTTGCGGCTCATCCATTATTCAATTCGTTTTTAAAAGCAGCAACTAAATATAAAAAATGCAATGGAGGTTACTAATGAAGGGTTGTTTAGCGCTCGAAGACGGGCGCATTTTTTTTGGAGAAAGTTTTGGTGCAGAAGGGAAATCTTTTGGCGAAATTGTTTTCAATACCTCAATGACAGGTTATCAAGAGATTCTAACCGACCCATCTTATTGCGGACAAATTGTTACGATGACATATCCTCTGATTGGTAATTATGGCGTAAATAGTGATGATATTGAATCAGATGGGATTGCGTGTAAGGGATTTGTGGTTAGGGAATACTGTCCTTATCCTTCAAATTATCGTAGTGAGCAAAGCCTAGGCGATTATCTTAAAGAAAAAAATATTGTTGCTCTCACCGAAATTGACACGAGAGCATTGACGAAACACATTCGAGAAGCTGGGGCAATGAGAGCGGTTATTGCAACCGGAGATAACTTAGATATAAATGCCTTGGTCGAAGAGGCTAAATCATCCCCGTCACTAATTGGTCGTGACTTAGTAAGAGATGTTACATGTAATGATATTAAGGATTGGACAGAGCCATGTCCATGGGTTGCTGAAGATAAAGACATCGGAGCTAGACACAAAATTGTTGCCTATGACTTTGGGATGAAAAACAATATTCCACGATGTCTTGTTAGTTATGGATGTGAAGTTGTGGTTGTTCCTGCAAGCACCAAAGCAGAGGATGTTCTTGCCCTTAACCCTGATGGAATATTTTTAAGCAATGGTCCAGGGGATCCGGCAGCGGTTGATTATGCCGTTGCAGAAATCAAAAAACTACTTGGTAAAAAACCAATATTTGGAATTTGCCTTGGTCATCAATTGATTTGTCTCGCCTTTGGTGGTAAATCATATAAATTAAAATTTGGACATCGTGG
The DNA here is from genome assembly GCA_947311175.1 of uncultured Planctomycetota bacterium. Classification (GTDB taxonomy): domain Bacteria; phylum Planctomycetota; class SZUA-567; order SZUA-567; family JAFGNG01; genus CAMZKK01. The sequence continues at coordinate 1,332 of CAMZKK010000146.1, forward strand.
TGCGAATCAACCGGTTAAGGAATTGAAAACAGGAGCGGTTGAAATCACTTCTCAAAACCATGGTTTTTGTGTTGATATAGATTCAATGAATGGCACAGGGGTTGAGGTTACTCATATCAATCTAAATGACAATACAGTTGAAGGGATTGAACATAAAGAAAAACAAGTTTTTACTGTGCAATATCATCCAGAGGCAAGTGCAGGGCCTCATGACGCAGAATATTTATTCGGAAGATTTATGGAGCTGATAGACAAAAATGCCTAAAAGAACAGATATTAAAAAGATTTGTATTATTGGTGCCGGTCCGATTGTTATTGGACAGGCATGTGAATTTGATTATTCAGGAACGCAGGCGTGTAAAGCCTTAAAAGAGGATGGTTATGAAGTAATCCTTTTGAACTCAAATCCTGCAACAATTATGACAGATACCGAAATGGCTGATAAAACCTATGTCGAGCCGGTAACTCCTGAAATATTAGAAAAGATTCTTCGTAAAGAACGACCTTGTGCAGTTCTGCCAACCCTTGGTGGTCAGACTGGATTAAACACTGCCTTTGAGGTAGCGAAAAAAGGGGTCTTTGATGAACTTGGAATTATTATGCTTGGTGCAGATTCAGAGGCAATTGCGAAGGCTGAAGATAGAGAACTTTTTAAAAATACGATGGCAAGCATTGGCGTTGATTTGCCAAAATCAGGGCTTGCTCATACCGTAGAAGAGGCAATGGAGATTGTTAAGGACATCGGTATCCCTTGTATAATCAGACCAGCCTTTACTCTTGGCGGAACTGGTGGTGGCGTTGCCTACAACATGGAAGATTATCGAAGAATAGTTGAATCAGGAATTAAGGCAAGCTTGGTCAATGAAATTTTAATTGAAGAATCACTTGTCGGGTGGAAGGAGTATGAACTTGAAGTCATGCGTGACACTGCCGACAATGTGGTTATTATTTGCACCATTGAAAATCTTGATCCGATGGGGGTTCATACCGGAGATTCAATAACGGTTGCACCTGCCCAAACCTTGACCGACAAGGGTTATCAACTGATGCGAGATGAATCAATCAAGATTATCCGAGCAATTGGGGTTGAAACCGGTGGTTGTAATATTCAATGGGGAGTTAATCCGGTTGATGGACGAATGGTTATTATTGAAATGAACCCACGAGTAAGTAGAAGCTCGGCACTTGCCTCTAAGGCAACAGGTTTTCCGATTGCAAAAATCGCAGCAAAGGTTGCGGTGGGATATACTTTAGATGAAATTAAAAATGACATAACTTTTGAAACGCCTGCAAGTTTTGAGCCGACAATTGATTATTGTGTGATTAAGATTCCACGGTTCAATTTTGAAAAATTCCCGGGATGCGATCAAACTCTGACTACGGCAATGAAGTCGGTTGGTGAGGTTATGGCAATTGGCAGAACTTTCAAGGAAGCATTGCAAAAGGGATTGAGGTCTCTTGAGGTTGGGAGAGCAGGTTTTGGGTGTGACTTTAAGGAAATTCCGTTAGATGAAATTTCTGAAAATATGTTGTATAAAAAATTATCAATTCCGGGATTTGATAGACTTTATTATGTTCGTTATGCATTATTAAAAGGGATGACAATTGATGAAATATTTAAAATAACCCATATTGACCCTTGGTATCTTAACAATATGCGAGAGCTTATTGAATTTGAAGGCAAATTAAAATCGATTGATTTTGCAAACATTTCTGATGAATTATTAATGAAGGCAAAGCGACTGGGCTATTCAGATGTTCAACTTTCAGTTATTTTTAATATTGATGAAGTTGAGATTAGAAAAGAAAGAAAGGCACGGGGAATTGAGGCTGTTTACAAATTAGTTGATACCTGTGCTGCTGAATTTGAGGCATATCCTCCATATTATTATTCTACTTATGGCGAGGAAGACGAAACGAGAAAGAGTAAGGATGAAAAAGAAAAGATAATGATTCTTGGGGGTGGTCCTAATAGAATTGGGCAGGGGATTGAATTTGATTATTGTTGTGTTCATGCCTCATTTGCCTCTCGCGAACTTGATTACGAATCAATTATGGTTAATTGTAATCCAGAGACCGTGTCAACAGATTATGATACTTCAGATAGATTATATTTTGAGCCATTGACGGTTGAGGATGTATTGTCAATCATCAAGCGAGAACAACCAAAGGGATTGATTGTTCAGTTTGGCGGTCAGACACCATTAAACATCGCAGAGCAATTACAAAATGAAGGTGCTACAATTCTTGGAACACCGGTAGAAGCCATTGCAAGGGCAGAGGATAGGGCACAGTTTAAGGCAATGCTTGATAAACTAAATCTTAAACAGGCATCAAATGCAACCGCGACAACCTTAGATGATTCATTAGCTCATGCCAAAGAAATTGGTTTTCCGGTAATTATGCGTCCGAGTTTTGTGCTTGGTGGAGCAAAGATGGAAACGGTATATGATGAGAATGCCCTAAAAACGTATTGGGATGAGTTGATGGTTTATTGTGCAGGATCCGATTTGAAAATCAATGATGAACGGCCGATTCTGATTGATAAATTTTTAGAAAATGCGATTGAAATAGATACCGATGCCTTGTGTGATAGTAAAGATGTATATGTTGGTGGGATTATGGAACATATTGAAGAGGCAGGGATTCACTCCGGTGATTCAGCTTGTGCCTTACCAACTTTTAGTATTTCAGATAAAATGCTAAGTAAGATTGAAGAGGCAACAGTTGCTTTAGCTTTAGAGCTTGGAGTAAAGGGACTGATGAATGTTCAGTATGCAATCAAAGATGAAGAACTTTATGTAATTGAAGTAAATCCGAGAGCAAGTAGAACAATTCCATTTGTAAGTAAAGTTACCGGAGTTCCATTAGCGAAAATGGCAACCATGGTTATGCTAGGCAAAAGCATTAAAGAATTAGGACTTGAGAAAAGACCAAACATTAAGCATACCGGAGTAAAAGAGGCAGTGCTTCCATTTAATAAATTCCCTGGCGTGGACTGTGTGCTTGGACCGGAAATGAAATCAACCGGTGAGGTCATGGGGATAGATAGTAATTTCCCACTGGCGTATGCAAAGAGTCAAATGGGTGCAGGGATGGACATTCCTAAAGAAGGAGATGTTTTTATCTCTGTCAAAAATGATGACAAGGGAGATTTGCTAACTGTTGCAAAAAACTTTATTGAGCTTGGCTTTAAATTGATTGCTACTTCTGGCACCCATAACTTCTTAAATGAAAACAACATTGAATCAACCCTAATCAAGAAGGTTTCGGAAGGACGACCAAATATAACCGATATGATGATTGATGGAAATGTGCAAATTATAGTAAATACCCCGAGTGGAAAGAGTCCAAAACAAGATGAAATCTCTATTCGCACAACCGCTAACGCCAGATCAATTCCGTTAGTCACTACCATGCGAGCTGCAACCGCTCTAACCGAAGGGATTAAGGTTTTACAGCAAGGTGACTTTGATGTAACCCCTCTTCAGGATTACACATCTATTTAAAAAATAAACAAAATAGACAAAGGAATTTTGTTTGTTTTGTTTATAACAATTAACCTAAATTCCACAGTTGATGCGGAATTTAGGTTAATGATATTTATTTATCTCTCGCTCCATATTGCGTTTTATATCTTTAGTTTTGCTTGATTCTCTTTTGTCGTGTAATTGTTTTCCTCGACAGACTCCAATTTCAACTTTGCATTTGCCATTTTTCCAATATATTTTTAATGGAACCAAAGTGTTTCCTTTTTGCTCAATCTTTGTCGCTAATTTTACTATTTCTCTACGATGAACAAGCAACCGTCGGTTTCTTTCCGGCTCATGATTCATTATATTACCCATTTTATAGGTGGATATATTTAGACCGATAAGCGTTAGGTTACCCTTCACTATTGCCGCATATGCTTGTGAAAACGTAGCTTTCTTTTCTCGTAAACTCTTTACCTCAGTTCCTTGCAAAGCAATTCCGCATTCAAGTGATTCAAGAACTACATATTCGTGAAATGCTTTTTTATTGCGAAGAATTAAAGAGCTATCTCCGTTAGATTTTTTTTTCTTTTTACTCATAAATACTTTCTATTTTTCAATCATGTTTGACTAACCGCATACATATTAATAAAATATTAACAAATGACTACCGAAAAAGATAGATTAGAAAAATATTTTTCTATAAAACTTCAAAGAACTGTAACTTTGACAATTACAGATAACGTTCGCAGTATGGTTTCGTTCCGTAACGATACCAACGGAGGGCTTGTTTTACGGTTGCACAATATGTTTGTTAATGCCCCATATTCGGTTTTAGAGCATATTATAGCGTGGGTAAATACTCCCTCTCTGGGTAGTAATAAACTGAAACCCTTCATTAGGCAAAATTCAGAGAAAATCAAAAAACCGAGATTAAAAAAGTTTAATCCTGTTCGTCTTGAACATAAAGGAAGATATTTTAATCTCCAATCTTTATTTGCAGAACTAAATGCTAAGTATTTTGATTCACGACTTGAAATGAGAATTACTTGGGGGAAAAAAATTAAAATAAAAAGAACAAAAACCGTAATGCTCGGAAGTTATCATCATGGCACAAAACTTATTACTATCTCAAGAAAACTGGACAGATTTAGAATACCTGCATATTTTATAAAATATGTAATTTATCATGAAATGATTCATGCATATTTAGGAGCAAGAAAAAATAAAAATGGCAGAAGAATTATCCATTGTGCAGAATTTAAAAAAATTGAGAGAGAGTTTCACGACTATGATAAAGCAATTAATTTTGAAAACAGATTCTTTGGTTGAATTTTCTTTTACCTCTTGACTAAATCCAATTTTTCTGTATTTTATAGCACTGCTTAGATGTAAAAATTAAGAATTTGGGCTTGTAGCTCAGTTGGTTAGAGCAGCTGACTCATAATCAGCTTGTCGGGGGTTCGAGTCCCTCCAGGCCCACCAAATATTAAATCCTCGTAGTTATACGAGGATTTTTTTTATGTATAGACATACTCTAAGTTGTTGACATAGAATTTAAGCAGAATAGAATGGTATTGGGTCACATCATCTTTGTGGCTATTTAATAATTTGCATGGGGTTTTAGGTATGAGTGAACACATAATTGACGGTGTTTTTACTCTTAAAAGCAAACTTGGTGCCGGCAGTATGGCAACGGTTATGCTTGCAGAGGCAGATCTTGCAGCATTTGATTATACTACACTTTTTGCTTATACTCAAATTAAGGCATCAACTCATGTAGATAGACGAAATCAAGCGGAAAAACTTGCAGAAACATTACAAGGAAAGTCGCTGGATTCAGATACTATGAGGACTATCCTTTCAGCACAAAATATTCCAATTCCCCACAAAAATGTCGCTATTAAAATTGCGACTAATGAAAGTTACTCACCACGATTTACAGGAGAATGGAAAAACTTACTATGCCTTAGTCATCCAAATCTTGTAGAGGTTTATGGTGGTGGAATCTATCTTGGTAAGTCGTATTATGTCA
>CAMZKK010000147.1 GCA_947311175.1 uncultured Planctomycetota bacterium
CGGTACCGAATCACACATTACCCCATCACTCATGATGGAAGAATTAGACGAATCTAGTGAAATCTTTTCACCAAACGAAGCAACAATTGACAGTCACAAGTCTAATCCTGAGATAAAGATTGTTCCCACCGAGCTTATTGTGGAAAACGAAATAGAGGTTCATGAAAAACAAATTGCAGAGGCTATTGCCGAAGAGGTTGTTAGCTCAAACAACATTGATGAAATGAGTGAGTCTGAAGAGTCTGAATTCTGGGAAAAAGAAAGCATTGAGATTTCAAGAGAAGACGAAGAAGATGGATTTGAGGCAGTTAGCGATCAAAATGAAGAATGTATAAACGATATTGCTGAATTCGATGAAGTCTCCGATCTCGTCGAGGTTGAAGAAGAAAACAATCAAGACAATATCCTCACAGATGAAATATTACAAAAAAACACTGAAGATAATGACTATAATGTAAATAATTCCGAGGAAAAAGCAAATACACTTCAGACCGAAGAGGTAAAACACGAAGAAGTTGCACAAACTCTTATTGACGAATGGAATCAGATTCAACAACCGGAAGATATTGCAGAAGAGGAGATTTCAGAAGAAATAGTTATTGATGATACCGACATAAAAGAAGAAGAAAAGGATAGCAATACAGACGAAGAAAGCTTTACTGCAATACAAAGTGATGACATAGACATCAATGACGAAAACAAATGTAATGAGAACTCCTTTTCTTTTGTTGATAACGAAGAAATAAAATTTACAAATCATGAAAAATTTGACGGCGACACAGAAACCTTAGCAGAAGAAGATCATATCCTATACCTATTTGATGCAGTAAAGGATGAAAAAGAAGACGTTATTGCTGACACACAACTATCTTTACTTACCACAGAAGAAAGGGATGAGGAATCAGAATGGCATGACTATGGTTCAGGACTGATTATTTTCCCAAAAGACATGGCTGACACTCATCAAGCTTACAGCGATGCAATCGAGCTTGAAATAGATGAAGATAATCAAAGCGATATTATTGAAGATTTAGAGGAATGTGATATTGTAACGATAGAAGAGCTATCAAACATCTTAGAAGAGAAGAATACTGAAACCTCGTCAGAGGTTATGGCTGTTGATGAATTAATAAACAAGATTGAAGAATTAAACGAAAACGATGTTAAAGACATTGATTGCGAAGATTATGAAGACATTTCTCAACAAGACGATACCGATACAAGTGCAAAGCAAGAAGAAATAAAAACAGAAGAAGACTCAGTTATAATGTTAATTGATGACGAAAAATACCAAAGCCTTAAATCTGAAATTGATGAATTGGAATATTCTCTAAAATCACTTGAGGAATCACTAAAAGAGAAAATAGACGAATCGAAAGAATTGAGCAAAATATTAAAAGAAAAAGATGAGGTTATTGCTCTTCAAAATCAGCAGAATGAAGACAACCTACGAAAGCTATCTGAGACAGAAGCAGATTCCATGGTACTTGAAGCAACCACAAACAACATTAATTCAATAACCAAAGAAATAACTATTCTTAAACAAGAAAAAGATGAATTGGTAAAAGAACGCAATATCCTTAAATCAGACATTATTCCTGCTTTTGAAGAACAACAACTATCTTTAGCTGAATTAATTGAAGAAGAAATGAATGAGAAAGAAAAATTCAAAACAATTGCCAAGAAAGCAAAAAGAAAGACAATTGCAAGTTATACCTTAGCAACTGCTGCAACTTTATGTTTAGCAATCGTTCCAACCCTTAACCAGATGGCTACCCCTACTAACGCAAACCCACAAGCCACCGCTTCTATCTCTAATAATAACATTTCTATACAAGAAGAAAATCTCAGAAAAAAATTAGATACACAAGCAGTCCAAATTGCACAACTAAACACAGAAAAAGCTGCTCTTCATCAAGCAGTGATGCAAGTGAAAGCTGACTATGCCAAGAACAAGGGTTTGCTAATTAAACGAGTAAGCGAAATAAAAGAAAATTTTATGACACGCCAACAAAGATTAGCAAAGCAATACAATACACTAAAAATAGCTTACGATAACGCCATTGCCAAAGAACAAAAAAACCAAATGGTAAGTATAAATCAAGTAGGAAGACAAGAATCAAGGGTAATTCCAATCAGTAACAATTCAAGCCAAAACAAAAGGACTTATACAATTCGTTCAGGCGATACCCTTTCTGAAATTGTTAAAAAATTCTACGGTAGTTCCGACAAGAGGTTAATAAAAAAAATAGCTAAAGCAAATGGTCTCTCAAACCCTAACGATATAAGAATCAGCCAACAAATAAAACTAGCTGCAATTGATGAGGATTAATCTTGTCATTTCTTTTCTAACAATGCTTGTTTGTATTCAATTGGTGTTACTTTGACAAATAATGGTAGGAAGTTTTTCCAATCTTTTAAGATATTACCAGCTTTCTTACTTGCGGTGTATTTAAAATGATTTTCAATCATTGCCTTTAATTGACAAACATCATCACCATCGATTACCGGTTCAAGATCAACTGTATCTAAATTTGAGCGAAGGTCTAACTTTTGATCTCGGTCATAAATATAAGCAATTCCTCCACTCATTCCGGCTGCAAAATTAACTCCGGTTTTACCAAGAACAACCACCACCCCACCTGTCATATATTCACAA
>CAMZKK010000148.1 GCA_947311175.1 uncultured Planctomycetota bacterium
AAGAGCATCAACCTAAAGAGATTGCGCTAATTGAAAACATCGTTGATTTTGATTATATTGTTACTGAAAGCGAAGTAGAGGCACTTTTGCTTGAAAGTCGTTTAATCAAAGACTTTCAACCTAAATATAATTTTATGCTCAAGAACAACGAGCTTTATCCTTATGTTGAAGTAACGATGAGTGAAGACTTTCCTCGAATTTTGATAACACGAAAAAGGCAGCAAAATAAAAATCAATATTTTGGACCTTTTACCTCTGTCACCGAGCTAAGGGCGGTGTTAAATATCTTGGGGAGGATTTTCAGATTCAGAACTTGTAATAAGAAAATTATAGATAGGGACAAAAAAAATAATTTTTCTCACCCATGTTTGAATTTTCATATTAACCGTTGTTCTGCTCCTTGTGCAGCAAAAATTACTAAAACCGAATATAGAAAACAGATCTCATCTTTATTGCTTTTTTTTAAGGGTAAACGAAAAGATTTAGGCAAAACAATGAGAATGGAAATGGAAGAGGCATCTAAGAAATTGCAATTTGAGAAAGCTGCTGAATTGAGAGATTGCATCTCTGCTCTTGAAAAGATAAATCAGGCACCGCCACTAAGTGAAGAGCTTTCTCCGGCAGTGCCAATGGTTACCCCAATGGATAGTTTGAAGTCGTTACAAAGGGCGTTAGGTTTAGATCATATTCCAAAACGAATAGAAGGAATTGACATTGCTAATTTGCAAGGGAAAGAAGTGGTTGGGTCGTTGGTAACATTTATTGACGGACTGCCGTGTAAGAATCAATATCGCAGATTTAAAATCAAGACGGTTGATGGGCAAGACGATTTTGCATGTATAGCGGAAGTAATTAAAAGAAGATACTCAAAAACAAAAAAAGATAAATCAGATATGCCTGACATTATCTTGATAGATGGAGGTAAGGGGCAATTAAACTCTGCAAAGAAGGTATTAGACGAAGAAGGGATAAAGTACAAAAATTTAATGAGTTTGGCAAAAGAAGAGGAGACTCCGTTTGTGTCAACATCGCCAATCCCTCTATCGTTAAGCAAGCGCTCTGCCGGTCTAAAATTATTGATGAATATCAGGGATGAATCCCATCGTTTTGCCCAACATTATCATCATATCTTGAGACGAAAGGCGATGTTTAGGAAATAAAAATAAGGTGTCATTTATCATCCTAAATCAATAAATCTAAAGTCCAGAGTATATGCAAAATTTAATTGTTAATTTTAAATCTCAGATCTATTTTTTCTTTCGGTATGGTCGTCTGCCTTTTGGTTTTTTTGCATTTTTAAAATCCGGCTCGTGGCACCCTTCCCAAATCGGTTTAATATTTATTTTTTTGATAATTGCTTGTAACTCATGGAGGTTGCCTTGTGAAAAATATGTTAGGGCTGTTCCCTTTCTTCCCATTCGTGCAGTTCGTCCGGTGCGGTGGGTGTATGCCTCAAGCGATGAAGGAAAATCAAAGTTTATCACATGGGTTACATGGCTAAAATCAAGTCCTCTGCTAGCAACATCTGTAGCGACAACTAATTTTAATTTGCCTTTGCGAAAACGATTAAACAAAGATGTTCTTTTTTGTTGCTCCATTCCGCCATGGATAATATCAATATCTTCTTTGTGGATTGACTTAAGGTCTTTGAATAATTGATTTGCACCATTGCGAGAATTACAAAACAAAATTGCTTGAGCTGGATTTTGTTTTGCAAGATACTCTTTTACCTTGGTTAATCTATTTCTAAATCCACACTGAGTAAAACAATGGGCAAGGCTTTGTGGTGCAACCTGGTCTTTGTTGAGATGCAATTCGTTAGGGTTATTTAAATATTTTTTTGACAATTTACGAATGTCTTCCGGCATGGTTGCGGAGAACAATAAAGTTTGATGCTCATGAATTAGGCAAGACATAATAAATTCAATATCATCAATGAACCCCATGTTCATCATTTCGTCCGCTTCATCAAGGATTAGGGTATTAACCTTCGATAGACTAAGTTCCGAGTTGTATAGCAAATCAATCAATCTGCCGGGGGTTGCCACAAGGATGTGGACTCCGTGAGTTAATTTTGCTTTTTGAATTTTTATATCAAATCCACCGTAAACAGAAAACGATTTAATGTCTGTGTATTTGGCAATATCGCCAATAGTGTCAACATACTGCACTGCGAGTTCACGAGTAGGGACAATAACCAATCCTTGAATTGCGTCAATATTGTTATCTGCATGTTTAACCAGCGGCACTGCACACGCAGCGGTTTTACCGCTTCCGGTTTCAGCAACAACAATCAAGTCTGTGCCTTTTGCAATGTGAGGAAATGTTTCCGATTGAACAGGTGTCATCTCGGTATAGCCGAGGGCATCAATCCCCTTCATTATATTTTCAGGGATATCAAATTCACTAAATTTCAAATTTTGTCCTTTGTAGAAGAATAATTTAATAATAAGTGTAGTATAATACAGCCAACAGTCCATATAAATATTTAATGGGGGGGGGTATTTAGCAGATATTTAGGGACAGGCAAGAACCAGGTCGGCAAGGGCAAGAACCAGGTCAGGTATAAGGTAGGCAAGAAGCCAGATATATTTAGGACAGGCAAGAATCTCAATAATCTAATCAAAAATACAAAATGTAGTGCCTACCAAAAAAGTAGAGTCCTTATATATCAACGACTTATGACTTTAAACC
>CAMZKK010000149.1 GCA_947311175.1 uncultured Planctomycetota bacterium
CCTTCATATTACAGCTGGTAGCTCACCAAGGATTAGGGTCGATGGTGATTTGATTGCAACAGACTATGAGGTGATGACGGGCGAAGAAACTCAGAATTTACTATATGGACTTCTTGATAACGATCAAATTGCAAAATTTGAACAAGAAAAAGAACTTGATTTTTCATTCGGGATTCAAGGCATTGGTAGATTTAGGGTTAATATATTCTTGCAAAGAGGAGCTGTTGGTTCTGCTATCCGGGTTATCCCATATGAAATTTTAGGGTTTGAAAAACTTGGCCTTCCTCGTTCTGTTTGTGAAAAATTGTGTATTTTACCAAAAGGTTTAGTGCTTGTTACCGGTGCTACCGGCAGTGGTAAGTCAACCACTCTTGCGGCAATGATTGATTTTATTAATTCTACTCGTCGTGACCACATTATGACGATTGAAGATCCAATTGAATTTGTTCATAGAAACAAAAAATGTTTGATTAATCAACGGGAAGTAGGTCCTGATACTCATAATTTCGCTGCTGCACTTAAACACGTGCTTCGACAAGATCCTGATATTGTACTTATTGGTGAGATGCGTGATATCGAAACCATTGAGCTTGGGCTAACCTTGGCTGAAACCGGGCATTTGAGCTTTGCTACTCTGCACACTTCAGACTGTACTCAAACCTTAAATAGGATTATTGATGTCTTTCCAGCCAATCAGCAATCACAAATTAGGACTCAGTTGTCATTTGTGCTTGAGGGGGTTTTCTGTCAACAGTTGCTTCCACTTGCTTCCGGAAAAGGACGTGCACTTTGTTATGAGTTGATGTTACCAAATTCTGGTATCAGGGCAAACATTAGAGATGATAAACTTCATCAAATTTATTCTGCAATTCAAACCGGTGGTAAGGCAGGAATGATTACCATGAACCAATCTCTGTATGAATTATACGAAAAAGGAAGAGTGACTAAAGAGCTTACCTTTGAAAGAACGAGCAAGGCTGAAGACCTTAATAATTTATATGAACAAGCTGCTAGGGAAAATGCCAAAAAATGAGTAGACTCTCACGGATTACTAAAAAACGCTTAGGCGAATTATTGCTTGAAGAAGGAATGATTGTTCAAGATGAATTAAGTAAATCACTACATATTCAAGAGCAAAATGGTGGTGCCCTTGGTGAAATTATGGTTGAAAAGAAATTCATTAGTGAGGTTGACGTAGCGAGGGTTATTGCCAAGCAATTTGGTTTACCATTTATTGACCCAAATCAATATACCATTAGAGATGAAGTGAAAAAAGTTTTCCCAGAGGCAGCACTGTTAAAATATCGCTTTGTGCCGTTAGATGTATTTGGTGATTTATTATTAGTGGTTGTTGGCGGTATTTTGGAAAATGAGGTTGTTGAAGAGCTTGAAGAGTTAAGCAACAAAAAGGTCCACATTATGGTTGGCACGATAAGTTCGATTCGCAGTGTGCAGTTAGAGCAATTTCATTCAGACGAGGAAGAGCTTACCGGTCTTGGTAACTTTTTACTTAATAATGATGATTTTGGTTTTAATTCAAATGAGGAAGGTGCTTAGACGTGGCTAAATTTGATAAAAAACTTGCAAGTATTCTTCTTAGCCGTGAGCTGGTTGATGAAAATATTTGTCGTGAGATGCTCGAAAAATCAAAATCGGAAGATACAGGTCTTACTGCTCAACTCATAGAAGCAGGAGTACTTACAGAATTAGAGATTATTGAGGTCACGGCAGATGAGATGCAGATTGCACCAATTAACTTAGATCTTGTTACTGTCCCTGATGAGCTACTCGAAATACTTTCAGAGGAAATGGCTACGTATTACTCGGTTGTTCCGGTATCTTCAATTGGAAATATTTTAACCGTTGCGGTCTCTAATCCATACGACATTCTTGCTCTTGATGACCTTAAAATCGTTACTGGCTGTGAGCTTATTCCGGTTCTTAGCACAGATACAGCAATTGCACGAAATATAATACGCTGTTATAAAGGCGATGAGCCAACCTTTAATGTCGATGATTTATTAGATGAGTCGGTAGACCCTGATTTGGAAATTCAAGAGAATGTTGACATTGATGAAGATGTAGATATTGAGTCAGCTATTGCTGATGGCAATGATGCACCGGTGGTAAAACTGGTGAATTTGGTTCTTTTCCAAGCAATAAATGATCGAGTGTCAGATATTCATATCGAAGCATTTGAAAAGAAAACTAGAATTAGATATCGACTTGATGGTGCGTGCTATGAGAGTTTATCGGTGCCAAAAAGAATGCACTCTTCCATTGTTTCTCGAATTAAAGTTATGTCAGGAATGGACATAGCGGAAAGAAGACGCCCGCAAGATGCAAAATTTCAATTAAAGGTTAAGGGAAGACAGGTTGACTTTAGGGTATCTGTATTGCCCTGTATTCATGGCGAAAAAGTTGTTATAAGAATTCTTGATTCTTCAAATTTATCACTATCTCTTGAGTCTCTTGGTTTTGAACAACAGTGCCTTGAACAGTTCAGTTATGCAATTAAACAACCATATGGAATGATTCTTGTTACCGGACCAACCGGTAGCGGTAAATCAACAACCCTTTATTCTTCAGTTAAAGAGGTTATGTGTATTGAGGAAAATATCACTACTGTTGAAGACCCGGTTGAATATCAACTTATGGGGGTTAATCAAGTTCAGGTATCTGAAAAACGAGGACTTACCTTTGCCGGAGCACTTCGTAGTATCTTGCGTCAAGATCCGGATACCGTTATGATTGGTGAAATTAGAGATTTGGAAACCGTTGAGATAGCAGTCAAGGCTGCACTTACCGGGCATAGAGTTTTTTCGACTCTACATACCAATGACGCACCAAGCACTATTACAAGAATGATTGATATGGGCGTTGATCCATTTATGATTTCAAGTGCTGTTTTACTTGTTGCAGCCCAGAGGCTTGCTAGAAAATTATGTGACGAATGTAAAGCTCCAGTCGATGTAAATCCTGAAATGTTACTTCTTGAGGGATTTACAGAAGAAGAGATTAATAGCAATACCGCAATTTATCAATCTGTTGGATGTGAAAAATGTGATAATAAAGGCTATAAAGGAAGGTTTGCATTATTAGAAACGATGCCGGTGACAGATGAAATTAAGACATTAATTATAAATGGTGCATCAGCCCTTGATCTTCGCAAAAAGGCATTAGAAGAGGGAATGATAACTCTTCGCCGAGCAGGTTTAATGAATGTCTTACGAGGAAGGACCACTATTGAAGAAATTATGCGTATTACCTTGCGTGATTAAAGTTGCATATTTTTATTAGGTTAGTATATTAAAGTAATTAAACATATAGCTATAACTTTTAAAATAAAAAAAGTGAGATTCTTAAAATGGCAAAATTTAAATATGAAGCAGTCGATAGTGCTGGCAAAAAAATATCTGATACCGTTAGTGCTAAAGACGAACAGGCAGCTAAACTTGCATTGAGAAAGCTTGATTTACAAGTTACCTCTATATCTTCAGCTGGCAGTATCTTTGATATGAATATTGGAGGAGGAGGCAAGGTAAAAGCTCGAGTATCTTCACAAGATATGGTTATTTTTACACGGCAATTCGCAACCATGATTGGGGCAGGTATTCCGGTAATGGAATGCCTGGAGACTTTGGCGGAGCAGGCAGATGATCCTGGATTTAAGAATATGTTAAATACTATAACTGCCGATGTCCGAGGAGGTAATGACCTATCTACAGCTATGGGCAAACACTCGAATGTCTTCCCTGATATTTATGTTAATATGATAAGGGCAGGAGAAGCATCTGGTCAAATTGATACGATTTTAGATAGGCTTGCCGAATATCAGGAGTCAACCGAAGCGCTGAAAAGCGAAATCAAAACTGCAATGACATATCCAATTATTTCTATTGTTATGATTTCAGGGATTACCACCTTTTTGCTTGTATTTATTATTCCAAAATTCGAAAAGATTTTTACCCAGATGGGGGTTCCGCTTCCGGCACCGACCAAATTTGTTATGGCTCTTTCAAGATTTATGACTAATTATTGTTACATAATATTTATTTCACTTGCGGTGTTAATTTTTGGGACAGCCAAATTTAAAAAGACCGAAAAGGGGAGACGAGTTTGGGATAAGATGATGCTAAAGCTTCCCGTTTTTGGCAATCTTTTTCAAAAGGTTGCACTAAGTAGATTTGCTAGAACATTTTCAACTTTATTGCGGAGTGGGGTTCCAATCTTGGGGGCGTTAGAAATTGTTTCACAAACGAGCGGAAATACCGTAATCTCAGATGCGATTGATGCGAGTAGAGAAAGTATTAGGCAAGGTGACAACCTCGCTAAACCTCTTGCAAATTGTCCGATATTTCCACCTATGGTTGTGCGAATGATTCAAGTTGGTGAACGTTCAGGGGCATTAGAAGTTCTTCTTGAAAAGATTAGTGAATTCTATGATCAACAAGTATCAGCAACTGTTGATGCCCTTACCAGTCTTATTGAGCCAATTATGATTGGGGTTATGGGATTTATGGTTGGTGGGATTGTTCTTTCTGTATTCTTGCCGATATTTGAAATGCAAAAATCTATTGGTAAAAAGTAATAAATGATAAGCGAGAGTGTAAAAAGCCACAGTGATTCATCAGGTGTCAAGTGGCTGATACCATTTCGAACCATAATTATTATACTATCAGTAGTTGTTGTTTATCTAAGTGGTGGTGGATATAGTAACTTTCCTTTTGTTCCTCTTCCTATCTTTGGCTTACTGTCTTCGTTGTTTGTTTTAAATATCGTTTATTCTTTAATCGGCAATTATTTTTCTAATAAATTGTCATTATTTATAATGACACAAATGTTTATTGATATTGTAGTAGAATCAGGGTTGGTCTTTTTTACCGGTGGGGTTAATTCACATTTCGTTTATTTCTTTTTTGTGTCAATTATGACCGGTAGCATTTTATTGACAAGAAGAGTAAGTGCAATCTTTGCTTGTTTGTGTACAATAGGACTATCTTCAGTTACGGTTATGCACCTTACAGGGACAATGATTTCACACATACCAGATATTTATTTTCCGAACAATATAGATTCCGAGGTGTACCTTGCGAGAATGCTAACGGTTACGCTTGCATTCTTTTTAGTAGCTTTTTTGTCTGGTTTATTACAGTCTCAACTTGCCATTGCAAAGATTCTCAATAATGAAATTCTACAAAATATGCCGGAGGGCGTTGTTGTCTTTGACAATTCAGACAAGATTGTTTTCTTGAATGAGGAATTTAGACGTGTTTTTTCAAACGGAGGTTCTTCGCCATATATTGGGATGCATGTTGATAAATTATTTTCTAATGAGCCACTAAACAGTCTTAGGCAAACAATTATTGATGGCAGAAATTATAGATTTGAAATGACATCTTTAGAGAATTGCAATAATAAACCATTAGAAGTAAGGGTTAGTCCAATTGGCTCAACTGCAAACAAAAAAGGGGTGGTTGTAATCTTTATTGACCTTAGCTTGAGAAATAGAGTTGAAGAAGCAGAGAGAAGGGCAGAGCGATTTGAAGCGGTCGGCGAAATGGCTGCCGGGCTTGCCCATGAAGTTAGAAATCCCTTAGCTGCTGTCAGTGGAAGTATTCAGGAAATTTCAGGCTGTTTTTCTGAAGGAAGCCCAAATCGTAAATTATGTGATATTATAATTAGTGAATCAAATAGACTTGATTCAATCATTACGGAATTTTTACAATTTGCGAGAGTTAGACCAATCCATATTACCCGTTGTGATATAAATAAACTGTTAAGTGAGGTTAAACTCTTGGCAAGTAAAAATTGTAATTATTCAGATGTATCTATTCATCTTGAGATTGAAAAAGATACAAATATGATTATTAAGGCTGATGCAGATCAAATCAAAGAAGTATGTATGAATATCGCAATTAATGCCTGCTCGGCAATGAATGGTAAAGGTAATTTATGGATTAAGTGCGAAGCATCTAAAATTCCTGATTTATACTCAAATAAACGAAATCGAGAAAAGCAAGGGATATTAATGATATTTTTAGATGACGGACCGGGGTTAAAGCAAGGTGTTGAAGAAAAAATATTTGAGCCATTTTTTACTACCAAGCCCAAAGGAACCGGGCTTGGGCTTTCGTTATCCAAAAAAATTATAAATTCACATAATGGTTTTATGTGGGTGGAATCTCCAAAAAATGGTGGTGCTAAATTTTTCTGCTGGCTTCCCTACGATGGCTTACCATCAGCATCTGCACAACCTACAAAAAAACGTAAAACAACCTCGTTTTTGATTAAAGGATAAATGATGGATTCACTTAAACGTCCAAGAATTTTATTTGTCGATGATGAAGAAAATATGCGGACAATGCTTGATATAATCCTCACTAAAGAGGGTTATCTTGTTGATTTGGCTGATAATGGATTTACCGCATTAGAGCTTTTCAAAAAAAATAATACGATTTGATTATTCAAGACTTAACAATGCCTAAAATGGATGGGATTGAGCTGTTAGGTGAATTAAAAAAACTTAGACCCGAAACAATTGTTATTATAATGACTGCTCATTCTACATGGGAAAGAGCGGTTGAGGCAATGAGATTGGGGGCTTATGATTATTTAAAAAAACCGTTTTGCAATGACGAATTAAAGGCATTGATAAAGCGAGCTTTGGCATATAGTAATTTTTTTGATAATGACGAATCTTGGAATTGGGAATCATGTCGGCTAATAGGCGTAAGTAAAGAGATTAAACACATTCATTCTTTGATTAAGAAGGTTGCGGCAACAGATGGAACCGTTGTAATTCAGGGTGATAGTGGAGTTGGCAAGGAAATGGTTGCACGACTATTACATGCAAATAGTTTTAGGGCAGGGGAACCGCTTATTAGTGTAAATTGCGGTGCTTTTACGGAGAGCCTACTTGAGAGCGAACTCTTTGGACATATCAAAGGTGCTTTCACCGGAGCAATTGCGAATAAGAAAGGATTGGTTCAGGTTGCAGAAAACGGAACGTTATTTTTAGACGAGGTAGCGGAAATGAGCCCACATACTCAAGTAAGATTTTTACGTCTGCTTGAGAATAGAGAATATTCTCCGGTAGGTAGCAGCGAAACAATAAAGATTAATGTTAGGTTTATAACTGCAACCAATCGAAATCTTGAGGATATGGTTGCTGATAAAACATTTCGTGAAGATTTGTATTATCGTTTAAATGTAATCCCTATCACTATCCCCCCGCTTAGGGAGCGGAAAGAAGATATCCCTTTACTTGCCGGATATTTTTTAGCAAAATATGCCAAAAAACAAAATAGCAAGGTAGTTAAAATAGGTGATGAACTTCTGTCATATTTACTTGACCACAACTGGCCGGGAAATATTAGAGAATTAGAAAACACTATTCAAAGAGCAATAACTTTTTGCCACGACGAAGAATTAAAGGTTGAGGATATTGAATGCATTGGTTCAAGAAGTCCTATTGTTCCTCGTAAAGAGTCAATAACTTCTATTTTTACCGAAGGTTTTAGTCTTGATAGTGAGGTGGAGAAATTAGAAAAGAATCTAATTAAAGAAGCGCTAGAAGAAACCGGAGGAAGCATTACTAACGCAGCTGATATCTTAGGAATAACCTTCAGGCAGTTGCGATACAAGATTAAAAAATTAGGAATGTGATAATTATCCTATTATTGCTGTCCTGTTCAAAAAGTTCATCCGGATAAATAGTGTTATAAAAGGGCACAGACATCTATATTGCTAGGTTCGATGTAACATGAGGGAGAAAATCAAATGAGATTAGTAAATAACATACATATTATTATTTCATCTATATTACTGATAATTGGTATATATTTATTATTCTGGAAAGATAATATATTTTATTTTACCGTATTGGTAGGATTAGGAACTATTACGCAAGGAATAGCTATGTATAAAAAACAAAAGTCGAAGGAAAAAGATAAAGGCTGAGCAAATGCGAAGACCATTTTAAATAGGAAAGATTTGCAGCAGGTATATTTCAAGGGACAGTGTGCCGTGAAGAAGACAAGCCACGAGTGAGCGAAAGCGAATTGACTTCGAACTGCATTAAAAAGATTGAGTAAGGGGAGAAAATCGGGGACATAGTAATAAAAGGGACACAGACATATAGATTGAATTGGCCTTTTAAGGATAATAATATGGAAGCAAAATCTAAGTATTTGAGTTTGGCTCATCCTAAAACAAACCCTAAGAACAGGAGAAAGTTTGAAGATGATATAGATAAATTATGGTTTTTACGACAAAAGTTAATTTATAATTTAGACTACAATAAGCGTGGTAAATTAACTTGGGCAATTAATTTAGAAAATCACATTTTGTCCTGTTTTAACAAATCAAATGATCCATTTATTTTTGAATGTTTATCTTTGTGTCGTGAAGTAAAGGGAGATCATAAGTTAGCTATTTCATATTTAGAAAAAAATATTAAATTATTAAAAAATGCAACTGCTTCTCAAAAAAAAAGATGGTTATTAAGTAGTTATAGCTTGCGTGATTTATGTGCTGAAATGAAGAATTTAGCATTATATTATGCTGAAATCGAAGATTATGATAATGCAATTAAAAATTACCAACAAGCAATAAAATTTTCTAAATCCAATCATTTTAGAGTAAGTAAGGAAGACAAGAAAGTGTTGCAAGATATGGTTACCGATAGAGACGAGGCCTTAATGTTGAAAAAGTGTGTGCTACCGTCTTAATTGACATCGCAGAATTTCCCAAATTACAGGTCGTATAAAAATGGCATGATTCCCAAGAAGTGGTACCGGGGGCAAGAAATTAAGGCTTTAGTGGAAAATCTATTGTTGCCAACACTGGTTATAAAGATGTTTTAGCGATAATTGGTGTATATGATTCTGATTCCGGTAAGTTTGCATTAAAGATTAACGGTATCATTAGTATTACAAAACTTAAAAAGAGATTGAGTAGGGGATTGTGATTGCTGCTATAGTTTAATTTCTGAAATATATGAGAAAATCGGGGACAGGCA
>CAMZKK010000150.1 GCA_947311175.1 uncultured Planctomycetota bacterium
CTTACCGTCATTTTCGTCATCATTAACTTGATTGTCCCGAAATAACGCATCTTCGGGCTCTTCTTTATCCTTCGTATCTGAGTTTGATATTTTACGACTTAGTTGTTTTTTGTGAATAGCTCTAAAATCAACTTCGCTTTTTCCGTATCCAATAAATTTACGATAGACCTTTGCTCTAACCCCTGTCAACCAGCGTGCAGATTCATTTTCCCTGAAAATCAAAACAGTGCGCTTGCCACCAACCTCAACCCTAAGCTCTTGTGGAGCACCAATTCGAGAAAGATATTTAGATGGTGGAACAAAAATATTATCAGAATCTTCAACCTTATGCATATCTATACCAATAATTTTTTCAGTCTTTGGAGGCAAAATATAAAATGACTGCCAACCGTCGATCCCATTTGATAACCTGGAATACGCCTTAATTATGGCATTTGCACTGTCTGTTGAAGACACAATGGATTCTCTGTTTTTATTGACCTCGCTATCCGAAACATGTTTTTTCACATACTCCATATCTTTTTTTATCTTATCCGGGTTAACTTCAGCAGAACCGGATCCGCCCATATTACCTAAAACGCTCCACGCCACAAAAATTGCCACGACAGTCAGTAGTAATTTTTCGCCGTGAGAGAATAAAAATGATTTAATAAATGCCATAAGTAAAAACTCCCTATCTGTGATAATGTAGTTCAATCTAAATCCCTACATTTTAACTATTACCTTATTTACCTCTTCTTGATTTTCTTTTATTTGTCTTATTTTTTTCGGTACCATTAATATCATCAAAAGAATATACGTCGTAGGACAACACAGCCCTAACAGGGGGCTCTCTTGTATAATTAAGCGATTTATCGACATACATACAAGATTGCTGAGAGTCAACATTCATCGCGACAGCCTTAGTCTCTTCATCTGTAAATCGGTTTATCTCAACTTTAACCGGCACAAATACCATATGTAATTTATCTGCTCTAAGAATATTTTTCATTATCTGTTGGACAACCTTTATATGTGCAGTGACCTCAAAACTAGCCGGATAAGTTGTATGATAAACTTTATTCTTCTTTAAGGTTGTGTCCTCATTCTTTTTTCTTGAACGGCGTCCTCTACCACTCTTAGCTGACTTCTTGGAATTTGCTTCTTTTGCAGTTACCACTTCTCCAAAATCAATATCACCTAAATTTTCAATAGTTCTGATGCTACTTTTCTTAATATAGCTAACTTTTCCGGTAGCGTCATTTTGTGGCTCTAAAGAATATGAATCGTCAACCTTAACACTACTTTTAGCACAAACCTCGTGAATCTTACTACTGATTAAATATTTTTTCCAGGTAGATTCTGTTTCTGCAACAGTATGATAGTCAATATTAACATCTGCGATTTGATGATTTTTGGTATTACAAATAAAAGGTGCCTTAACCTTAGAGACAACAGCTTTTGGATCAATCGTCTTTAATCGTGCCTCAGCCAATTTCGAGCAAAGTTCTTCACATTTCCTCAGCAAAAATACTGAATATTCAGTAGCAGGGTCTTTTCCATGTTTTTTGTTGAGATAGTTAGATGCATTCTTCCATGCCTTCGCGGTACGTTCCCACTCCTTTTTAATACTATTTAACTTACCTTCAGCTTGTTTAATATCACCTTTGGTAGGAATTTTACCCAACCCAATATCCTTCTTTGCCTTTTCTAGTTTTTTCTTTTTAGCAATAAGTTCTACTCTAGATTTTTCCTCGGTATCAAGGTACGAAGAAATCACGGTTAATCTCACCCCAAGACAAACTAAAACTATTATCCCTAAGATAATCCAAGATAACCAATTTTTAACAAATTCCATTACAAACCTTCCTTTGGTAAAATTTTATATTTATCTTCTGCGCCTAGATTTTCTTTTGCTTTTTGCAGAAAGAGAATCTGAAGCAGCCGAACTTCTAATTTTTTTAGACGACAAAGAATCTCTAGTAGACATAATTCTCTTCATCGTTTTGCTTGGTAGATATTTAATCTCCATTGAAAATGCCTGGATTGGCTCGTCATATACTTCCCAAGAAATTTTAGAACTTTTATTTTTCAAATCTTCGTCAGTAGCGTCAAAGCTATCAACAGTGTCATTGCCGTCATCCTTACGTTCAACATATTGATGTTTAATCACCGGCAACTTATTTATAGTTCTGCTTGTATCTCTAACAAACGAGATATCAATAATTCCTGGTATTCCTTGAAATTCATTCTTGAGTCCCATCACGTCTCTAATCTCAAGAGCACTATTGACAGTAAATCCTGATATCTTCAATTTACAAACATATACGCCAATGACATTTGTTTCTTTTTTCGATTTTATAGATTTATTTTCAAGCATTTCATTTAATTCTGTGCTTGTTATTATTGGTCCAACCTCGTCACCCTTTTCCTTAAGCTGATACCATGGCTCCCTGACAGACTCTGCTTCAATTTTTTCAACAATAACCTTTCGCCTTCTATCAACAATCCGTTTTGCTTTTATTTTTACCGACTTCTTGATTAATTCTTTAAGACCCTTAATCGCTTTCTTGTTTTTTATCGTTTTCAGAAATTCCTTAACAGCGTCATCATTAGCAAGCACGTCTTTATAAAATTCTTTAGCTTTTGTTTTTTCTTCATCCGTGCCACGAACAGCTTGTTGTCTTTCCTGGTTTATTTTATTAACCTTTTTAAGAATAACCGGAATTACCTCTGCAATATCACCTCGATTAGCAGCCTCACTTCCGAGTTCAATATTCTTTTTTTCTTCCGGCTCAAACTTTTTATTAACAGCCTTAAGCTTACTAATAGCCTTGGCCGTAGTGCCATTACTGCCAACAATCTTGTCCAAATTGCCGTTTAATCCAGCCCAACGAGTTGATTGTTTTTTTGCAGACATAAAGCTTAAAGCAGTAGCAACAATTATTAATAGCACACTAACTACCAATAATGGAAATTTTTCGCTAATTACATGCCTACGCTTAACCTCTTCAGGCAAGAGATTAATATCGATAGCGACTTCACCAACACCTTGTAAAGCAAGACCTATGGCTGTTCCAAGATATTCTAAATCATAACTAAACTCATCTTCAT
Organism: uncultured Planctomycetota bacterium; assembly: GCA_947311175.1. Lineage (GTDB taxonomy): Bacteria > Planctomycetota > SZUA-567 > SZUA-567 > JAFGNG01 > CAMZKK01. Next base: position 3,094 of record CAMZKK010000150.1, read on the forward strand.
CAATACTATTGTCCAAAGCAATATACTCTAGGCTAGCAAGTCTTGATACTGGCAAACCTATCTCATCAGCAACAAATTGATCCATTCCCGGAATTTTAAACAAACCAGCAGAGGCAGACACATTTTTAACATTAACTCCACGATAGAGGCTCTTATAATACCCCATACTTCGGGTGATTTCTCCAGCCAATGTTTTCATTACGGGTTTCACTACATCAAAGACACGGTCAGCCTGCTTGCTTTCCCCCATCTTCATTTTTAAATCTTCCGCGTCACTGTACGATAAATTAAATTTCTTCATCAAAACTTTTGACATTTCATTGCCGGCAACCGAAATACTTCTATGCCAAAAGCTATCATTATTTATTACCAAAAACTCTGTTGCCCTTGCCCCACAGTCTAAAATCAAGGAGCCATTTCCCAAAGACTGGTCATACATCAAAAAGTTCGCAAGTGCAATTGGACCGACCTGTATTCCTTTTATATTCAAATTTAAATCTTCAAGAGTTGATAATAATCCATCAACAAGATCTCTTCGACAACAAACCAAAGCAATATTCATCTCTGGACTGTCCTCATCGGCTTTATATTGATAATAATCCCAAAGCACTTCTTCTAAGGGATAAGGGATTTGTTGTTTTGCTTCATACGATACGATTTCATCAAGCTTATTTGCACTAATCATAGGCAATGGAAAATCACGAAATAACGTAGAAAATCCAGACAAAGAAACAATTACTGGCTTTTTGCCAATTTTGTATTCCTTAATAACCTCTCCTAGCTTTTCCTCTACTTTCTCATTATAATCCGGATCATCTGGAAATGTATCAATTGCTTCAACCGCATAATCCATTAAAGTAAAATCATTTCCATTGCGGCGCAATTTTACAATTCTAATTGCACATTGCCCAATGTCTAATCCCCAAGCTTCTTTTGCTGCCATAATTATTTCCTGACTTTTTAATACAACTCTCAACTTCATTTCAACAACGAATAAAATAAGTTGTCAATATCTTAGCTATATACAACATGGCAAACCTAAGTTTACCTCAATACATATAACGTCAATGTTTATATAAAAATTAATCTTTTTTTTTTGATTTGGACTTTAATTGCGATTATTTTAATCAACACCCTATATTATACAAATATTCAAGGTGAATTATAATGTTTTTTTGAAATGTTTTCGAAAAGCTTTAAAGTCACTCAGTAGCGATATATTTGTTTAGTGGACTATTCTCAGAACGCTTCAAAAAGACTTCAGCTGTTCCAAGGATAGGAACACCGACCGTAATCTTCAATGGAATGTTTGTATTTTTCTCTATCCAGACCGCAACCTTACCCTTAGCAACAAATATTTTTGGTTTGTACTCGGTGCTACCTTCTCCACTTCCAAGATTAATCACAAAGGTATCAAAAGAGCCAAGAGCCGGTAACTTGATAGTTTCCTCCCTCACAACATCTAACTCTAAAATACCAACATGTTTTCTACCGCCGACAAGCACCTGATACTTACCATTCACAACAAGTTTGAGGTGCCGAAGATAATAAATAACCGACAAAGGATCTTGTAAATATCCTGGAATTGCACGTGATTTTTTTTGTTTTCTTTTCTTTACACCACGTTTTGTTTTTAATGAAGAATAATACTGAAGATTTTTTTTGTAATCAAATTGCAAAAAATCATCTGCTCGATAGGTCCCTTCTCTAATATTTCTTGCAAAATACAAAGAATGCCCCGTTTCAGCAGAGATGTAACTCTTAACCCTATCCCTTACCTTGTAAAAAGCACTGACAAAATCATTCGATTCCGTATCGAGAACAACATAATAAGCAGGAATACCGCCAACCTTAGTTTGCCATGGTTTCACCGAAAAAGTAGCTTCACCCGCCGGAATCCCTTTCCATTTCACCATATAAACAAGCTTTTCACCAAGATTAGCCACATCAAGGAGTTTTCGCTTAGGCATCTTTACTTTTTTATAACGCTCTTTTAGAGTAACAATCGCAGGCGAAACCGCAGAAGATTTCTCATCCGCAGTAAAACAAACACTGCCAAATACTATTAAACTTATAGCTAGACAAAAGGCTTTTTTATAAATCATTTATCAATTCCTGCACAAAGCACGTGCTTTTTAATTAACAATTAACAATTGCCATTTGTCAAGCAAATAACCTCACACAATAGTTCTCATGCAACATCACAAACAAAGCACTAAAATAAAAAAAACAGCCTAAAACAATGCTTTAAGGCTGTTTAAAAATGGCACCCTGGAAGGGATTCGAACCCCTGACCGCTGGATTAGAAATCCAGTGCTCTATCCAGCTGAGCTACCAGGGCATTTATTCTAAAAGCGTAGGCTGCTAAACAAATAAAATTGGTTACCCGACCAGGACTTGAACCTGGAATAACAGTACCAAAAACTGTAGTGTTGCCAATTACACCATCGGGTAATATGTTTTCAAATAATACAAAAAAATAGGACATTGCCTATCTTTTGTGATTTAGTATTATAATAATGTCAATATCCATAGTCAAGAAAAAAGACATTGTTTTTGAATATTTGCTCTTTTATTTATTTAACCCTAAATTCCGCGGTAACAACTCTATAGAGGTACATGCCTCTAAGTTTATTTAATGAATAGGTCTAACTATGAAATATCTGATAATCTAACTCTGGAAAAATATTGTCTTTTGACTCTATTTGCTGTAAACGGGATTCACTAACTGACTTCTGTTTAATCATTTCAGACAGCTCAAAAAATCTATTCAAATGGTCTTTGGTTTTCTTTATTGCATAATCAACCATTGTGCCGGTAGTCATAATAAATGCCCAATCACTTGCTTGGGCCAACATCAATTCTCTACCTGCTTGATTTAAGGCACGCTTAACAATTTCCGATGGTGAAGATTCAGTATCAGCCATCTCTAACATAACTTTTTCCGCTCGATGCAAATGTCGATATATCCAGTCATTTGTGCCATTCAACCAAACCTCAAAATATCCCTTATCTCCCCAACTTGAAGAGGCTGGATCAAGCAACTGCAGTGTCGAGTTTCTCTGAAGATACTGTGACGGCGTAATCAATTCAATTTCATTTTGCTCTTTTGCAAATTTACGCAATACATAATCAATAAATTGCGGTCCTTCATACCACCAATGACCAAACAACTCAGCGTCATAAGGAGAGACAATTATTGGCGGAATATCAATATTTTTACATAAGTGTTTAATTTGACAAAGACGATTAAACATAAAATTACCCGCATCTGCCTCTACTGCCGCCATAGCTGCGGAAGGGTCTTATATACCTTTACTCTCAAGTGGTACACTTTTACCCGTAATGCGATGATATTTAATCCCAATATTCCCTCGCTGACCATCACCATGTAGATAAGGTTTAATATATCCATACTCTCCGTCATATCCCAAATCACGATAAAATTCACGATAAACCGGATTTCCTGGATAACCGGTTTCGCTCGACCACACCTGCCTGCTACTTTCAATATCTCTACCAAATACAGCTACTTTGTTTTTTGTTATAACTGGAGCAAAAACGCTATATTTGGGACGTGGCTCACCATAAAGAATGCCATGACTATCCAAAAAGAAATACTTTAGTCCAACCGAAGCAATCTCTGAATCAAGTCCTGTCTTATATCCACATTCTGGCAACCAAATACCAATTGGAGTTCTTTCAAAATGCTTTTCATAATTAATCATTGCCATCTTTAGTTGAGCTCGAACACATCCCTTGCTGGAAAAAAGTGGCAAAAATCCATGCGTGGCAGCACAAGTAATCAATTCAATATGCCCTGATTCCTGCAATGACTTAAATGCTGAAATTAAATCCCGATTAAAAGTGTCATTATACAAATTAGACACTTTATTGATTCTATCTGCATACATCTTTGCAACATTGTGCAACTGCTGATTATTAGCTGTTCTATCAAGTTCACGACTACAAAGTTCTTTCAATAACGACAACCTAGCGACATATCGTTCAATCAATAACTTATCACACAACATTTCACACAGAGGTGGGGTTATACTTATCGTTAATCTAAAATATATATCATCTGCCACTAATTTATTTGCAACCTCAAGCAGTGGCACATAGGTCTCAGTAATCGCTTCAAACAGCCACTCTTCTTCGAGAAAAGACCGATGTTCCGGGTGCCTAACAAACGGAAGGTGAGCGTGAAGGACTAGAGATAAATATCCCTTTGCTTGCTGACCATTCATGCAATAATCCTTGGAGATTTTGGACTATCGGTACTCGATACCGATTGAAACAAAGGCCAATTAACATTTGCCCATTCTGAATCACTATAAATCAAAGAAGACATACTAAAAACAGATTTAAATTTATAGGGAGAAATAAGGCTATAGAAAATTTCTTCAGGCATCTTCCATTTAGGGTCAACAATTCTACTTATGCCAATACTTGACGTAACTGCTTTATCGCCTCTAACCACCTCAATGAATTCTCCGGATTTATCCACAAATCCAATGCTTGACTCATACTCGTTACCTGGCTCAACCGGAACATACCAATTCTTTGAATTCAAATCTATCGCAATATCATGGTTGGTAGCATTTTTTAGACTAAATAATCTCAATACCCATTGATTACCAACAGGGTCAACCCCGTGCTTAATTTCTTCTTCTTTTGCAAAGGAGTCATCTATATCCCAATAAACAAATAACCATGACGGGTCTCTAGTCATAATATGTAAATAGTTCTCTTCATCTTCAATATCTAAATATTTCATGCTTCCTCCAATATTCTGTTATAAAGCCTTTTGTATTCTTTAGCGGTATTCATAAATGACCAATTCTTATCCATACCGCATTTCATAATTTTCTGCCAACCTTCAGTATCTTCATACTGAGCTATCGCACGTTTAATTTCATCAAAAGGGCTGCAGGATTATCTTCAAGAAATACAAATCCGGTTGCATCTTCATTTATTATATTTTCCAAAGAAAAATCAATCACCGTATCTGATAATCCTCCTACAGAATGAACAATAGGAACCGTTCCGTATCGCATTGCAATCAACTGATTGTAGCCACAAGGCTCAAACAGACTCGGCATCAGCAACATATCACTACCGGCAATTATTCTATGGTACAAGCGATCATCAAATCCTTTGCAGAAGCTAATCTTGCTAGGATAAACATCCTCAATTTTTTCAAATCTTTCAACAGTATGGCTATCGCCAACCCCCAAAACAATCAATTGTATGGGTTCTTGCATCAACTCTTCAAGGCAATCCTCTAAGATGCCAATCCCCTTATGTTCGGTAAGGTCGCCCACCATCGCAATCAATGGCAGTCCGGCATCGCCTTCTAATTTAAATTCGTACTGAAGAGCGCCCTTACATTTTCTTTTCCCTGACATGTCTTTAATATCATAATTTGCCTTTATGCACTTGTCGTTAGCTGGATTCCAGAGATTACTATCCATTCCATTTACGATACCATATAAATCTGCTCGACGAGATTTAAGGACTCCATCTAGCCCACAGCCATATTCCGGATACTGAATCTCTCTGCTATATGTTTTACTGACGGTAGAGATGGCATCGGCAAAAACGATTCCACCCTTTAAAAAATTTATTTTCCCATAAAATTCAAGCCCCTGCCAACAAAATAAAGACCAGTCAAGCGAGGTTAACGGCCAATCCCAGTGCCAAAACACCCCTTGATAGGCAAGATTATGGATTGTCAACAACGTGCGAATATTTTCAAAGCATGGGTCATTTGCATACAAGGTAGATATATATACCGGAACCAAAGATGTCTGCCAGTCATGACAATGAATTAAGTCAGGGGCAATTTCGATAGCTTTAATAGATTCAAGAACCGCCCTGCTAAAAAAGACAAATCTTTCGCAATTATCTGCATAGTCACCATTTTCATCGCCATACAAAAATGGACGATCAAAATATTCATTATTTTCAATAAAATAAACTTCACAACCTGAACCACAACAGCCAGGTAAACTCCCCCTCCAGATTGATGCCGAAACATCGTTTTTTCCCATATCAACACAAATTATTTTTTCTAATTTTTCAAAGTTATAATCTTGAGGTGAAATATGGCGATAAAGTGGCATAATAACACTTATCTCAACGCCACAACAACCAAGCGAACCAGCCAACATGCTAATCATATCGGCAAGTCCTCCGGTTTTAGCAAAAGGACTTGATTCAGACGTAGCCAAAACTACCTTCATTTTTTAACTCCACGGAAAGTTTTAAAATAAAATTTTAATCTAATTTCAGAACTTGTCAATACAATAACTATTAACCTAAATTCCGCAGTTTAAATTTAAAAACAAGTTCTATTTTCTGATTTGAAAAGGTGAAAATGAAAAACAAGAGAAGATACATAGGGTTTAATTAAATTTCGCAACGACTATGAATTTAGGATTAAGCGGCGAAAATTAAAAATATCATTTTTTATTATAAAAAAATTAATTTCTTCTTGACGGAAGCAATCAAAATGAATATATTCTCATCCTCATAAGTTAAGTATTTACTTATGAACACTGGAGCTGTAGCTCAATTGGTTAGAGTACCGGCCTGTCGAGCCGGGGGTTGCGGGTTCGAGTCCCGTCAGCTCCGCCAGTAAATCAAAAAACCAACTTCTTCTTGAAGTTGGTTTTTTTTATAAATAACAATATAAAACATAAAAAGGTTTTATGTTTCCACTTTTTTACACTACCGGTTGAGGGTTTATAATATCATCAACCAGTATCTTCACCGACTTTAAATCAATTGGCTTACTTAGAGTGTCAAAAAAACAACCACATTCATGAATGCTATTATTTGGAGAATCAACAAGGGCAACGATTGGAATATCTATCCCTGATGACTTTAACTCTTGAGCAAGTTCGACCCCGCCTTTTCCAGGCATATCCGTATCTGTAATAATCATTTTTAGCCCGATAAATTTATCAACTTTATACATCGCCTCATACGCAGAGGAGGCTATCTCGCACTTAATCCCCCATAATTCAAAAACAGCATAAAACATATCTCTAGTGGCGGGATCATCATCTACAAACAAAACAGTGGCAGACACAAGCAAACTCCTTAAAAAAACAAATTCTCCCCCAAGAATATTATTTAATAACAATATACAAATATTAACCAGAAGATGCAACAAATCATCACAGGGATACAAAAATATTAATAAAGACACAGTCTTTATAGCTAAAACAAACGATATTTCATTCCAACTATAATCCTGAATTTCGCAGTTGATGAGAAATTTAGGATTACACAAATGGATTTGACGGTAAGGACAAATAAAAAAAAGAACGACATACGAAGTAGCTCTGTCTGCCATTATCCTCAACTGACTGCCAACTTTTATCAACGATATTTATTTATTCTTGGTATAAAGAAAATCTAAAAAGCCCTAACTGTTGATATAATATAGCATTTAAAATATCAATAAAAATAGCTCAACTAATAGTCGGATATCCACCCTAAAGGAATATTGAAAAAAAACCAATCTCACTTAATATTCTAAAAATAACGCCATGCCAAAGCCCAAACTATTGGGAGAGAATAGCATATCTGGCGTGTAAACTAAAATATTAATTTAACCATAAACTGTGATACTGCATATCGCAAGAGGGATTGTTTTGCCGAAAGAGTTACTTACTACTGCTAATTCTATTGCCGAAGTACTAAAAAGTACTTTGCCGGAATCAACCTATAACATGTGGTTTAAAAATATTAAAATAGAAGAGACAACTCCCCAAAATATAACCATTTATGTATCAAACCAGTTCACAAAGGAATGGTTTAATAAAAGGTTTTCAAAAACAATCATTTCTGCCACAAAAAAAATTATTGGAGATGAATGCACGGTCACCATAAAAATAGCAGAAAAAGGCAATTTACCCAAGAAACAAAGAAAGAACAACCATAGCCAAGACCTGTCTTGCAAGCCAGATGCATTCAAATCATACAAGAGCGAAAAAAATAGTTTTGTAAACTATAATCTTACATTTTCAAACTTCATTGTTGGCGATTGCAACAAAATCCCTTACGAATCATCGAAGCTAGTAACAGAATCACCAGATATTTTTAATCCACTCACCATTTATGGGAAAAGTGGCACGGGAAAAACCCACCTCCTACATGCAATTTGTAATAGTTTCAAAGAAACCAACCCAAATGCAAGAGTAGTCTGCCTATCCGCAGAGCAATTTACAAACGAATACATGATGTCTGTTGCCAGCAAAAACAAACCTGTTTTTGTAAACAAGGTCAGAAAGGCCAATATTCTCGTTATTGACGACATAACATATTTTGCTGCTGGCAATAAAGATGCAACTCAAGAAGAGTTAATTCACACCATCGATCATCTAATAAACTCCGGAAAGCAAATTGTGCTATCATCAAGCTTAGAGATCAAAAAGATTGAAGGACTTAAAGACAGACTAGCAAAAAGAATAACATCTGGACTATCTCTACCACTAGAAAAACTTGATAAAGCAACTACCGAAAGAGTTATTGAGGAAAAAGCTCAAAAAAGAAATATCATCATTAACGAAAATATCAAAAGATTTATCTGTGAGCACCATGCCGGATGCGTTAGAGAGGTAGAAGGAGCAA